>JAZKZM010000127.1:0-1422 GCA_045612685.1 Elusimicrobiaceae bacterium | reverse complement strand
TATCGTCTGCCGTAACAGATACGAGCGCCACATTAGCTACCTTTTTAAGCACTATGTTGCCAATCGTAGCAATGAGGTTGCGCAAGCAAGTATTTTCGTAAAGCCAGTAAGTAATAATGGTGCAGATCGTAACGGCTATTGCCGCAAGTACATAATAGCGCAAATCCCAATGCTCTATAACAAATATAACGAGCGTAGCAATAAAGCAAAGTGCAACATTGCTAAACGCAAGCGCAGCCTTTCTTGCAAGCTTGTTTTTGATCTTGTTATAAAGCAGAGGCTTTAGCACCCCTATAAATGCGATAATAGCGCTAACCATAATCACCACATACAAAAAAACATTGTAATAGTTTCCCTCAAAATAAGAAAACATATCTTTTACAAGCGTTATCATTTTGTGTCCTCTCCTTATTTATTTTTTTAGCTTGGGCCGTTTCCCCACCTCAAGCCCTCCCTCTCGCAATTACACAATATGCAACACACATTTATATTAACCTCTTTTTAAACTGTTTTAAGCGCTGCCTCAAGCTCGTTAATCTCTGCTCTCCAAGCTCGGCGCTGGGTTTTGGTTTCCAAGTATTCGCTTGAGGTTATTTCTCCCTCGGCATATTTAATTGCCTTGTAATCGGTGCGCATAAGGTTGCGCTTAAGCTCCAGTATGCGCTTATACTTTGCTCTGCGTTCCTCGGTGGTAAGCATTATTAGTTATCCTCCTTGTAAGCAAAGATCTTTGTTTTAAGCGTAGAAAAATTCTCATCATCTGTTGACAATGTTAAGGTGTGAGTGCGTATCTCGGCGCTAAATGTAGCATCACCGTAATTCCCATAGCCCTCGTAATCTCCTATAAAATTATCAAGTGCAATTACTACATAATACTCGTAATCGGTATAGGTTACCGTTATAGTAATGTGGCCCACAAAGCGCATCATATTGTAAGAGTCCATATTTTCATAATGCATCGTAACTGCACCCTCGTAGGTGCTGCGCCTAAAGCCCTCGGTTGCGTTTAATATCTCCTGGCTTGTTCTTACAAGCTGCACGCAAGCCGCTTTGTAAATTTCATCGTATGAGGTTTCATACTCAAAGCCAAGCAATACCTCTTTAGGCTGGTTAGCGCAAAGCCAAGAGTAATTTGTTATCTCGGGGCTGGGTTTCTTCCATACCGCCTCACTTGCTCCAGGAGTGCCGCCGCCTATGTTAGCCGAAAATAAAACCTCGTTGCCGTTTATATATGCCATATTAGCGCCCCTCCCTTATGTAATATTGAAAAATTTTGCGTAGTATGTTTCTACCGAGCTTAACTTATAATCTGTGGGCTTTGTCGCATTTGTTGCATATCTTACAAATAGATCAGTACCGTTATGCACAAGTGCTACTACCTTATGCTCGCTAAACTCTCCCGTAGCCATTACGGGCCATTTG
>JAZKZM010000126.1:0-6283 GCA_045612685.1 Elusimicrobiaceae bacterium | reverse complement strand
TTTTTTATTTGGTTCTTTTTTCATAATGTTCTCCTCTTGTTAAAAATTCATACACTTGTTCGTTAGGTGGATTTTTTAATAGTTCCCTAGGATTTCCTCTTGCGGAAATGGTTTTAATAGTTTTATCTAAGAAAATACTATTTTTTCCTATTGCAAAAATGGAAGGTAATTCGTGTGTTACCACCAAAATTGTAGTGCCTAAAGTCTTATTAATTTCTATTATCAAATCATCTAAATTTTTAGAGCTGATAGGGTCTAAACCGGCAGAAGGTTCATCAAAATAAACAATTTCAGGGTCTAAGGCTAAAGCTCTGGCTAGGCCGGCACGTTTACGCATACCGCCGCTGATTTCGGAAGGGTAATAATCCTCATACCCGCCAAGCCCTACCAAAGCAAGTTTAAATGCAACAATCCGGCTAATTTTATCAAAGGTATAATCAGTATATTGCTGCAAAGGTAAAGCCACATTTTCCGCCAAAGTCATAGAGCTAAACAAAGCCCCGCTTTGATATAAAATACCGCTATGTTTACTAATTTCAAGTGATTCTTGTTTACTTGCATTTGTAAAATCTATACCGCGTATCCAAATTTGGCCACTTTGCGCAGGAATAAGGCCTGTAAGGGTGCGCAGCAAAGTGCTTTTGCCGCAACCGGAGCCACCCATAATAATAAAAATATCTCCTCTATGAATAGCAAACGATAAATCCTTCATGATTACTTTATTTTCGTAACCAATGTTCAAATGTTCCACACGGATTATCGGATTTTGTTGCGTCATATACCTAACCCTTGAAAAAATACTGTAAGTAATCCTGTCATAACAATCATCCATACAATAGAATATACTACTGCATGGGTAGTGGCCGCCCCTACGCTATCTGCATTACGCCCGCAGTTGACTCCAAAATAACAGCCGCATAAAGCAACTATATAGCCAAAAACAATTCCGTGAAAAATACCTACCAGAAAATGTTTAATATAAAAAGAATTGAGCGTAAATTTAATATATTCCCCTAACGGAATATCCCAAAATACCACACACACAAAACAACCGCCCAAAATACCCATAAAATCAGCTAATAAAACCAAAATAGGCATTGAAAGCAGTAAAGCATTTATGCGCGGTAAAACCAAAAAATCAGTCCGAGAAATACCCATAGTTTGCAAAGCATCCAATTCCTCGTTAACTTGCATAGTGCCAATCGTCGCAGCATAAGAGGCCCCTGTTCTGCCTGCCATAATAATACCTGTCATCACAGCACCCATAATACGAGTCATCCCTATAGCAACCAAATTAGCCACATAAATTTGTGCACCAAAAGTTTTAAGTTGTATGGCACCCACAAAAGCCAAAATAAGCCCAACCATAAAGCTAATAAGAGATACAATTAATATGGATTTAGGCCCGCAATCGGCTAGAATTAACCAAAAGTCTTTACTGCGGTAAACGGCCTTTCCTGTAAGTTGCCTACCCCAAGAACTTATAGATTCACGAATAAAATGACTCCCTTTTAGAGTAGAACCAAAAAAGGAAATTCCCCATTGGCCTATACGTTCTAAAAAGGAATTTGCTGAGGAAGTTTCTTCATCTTGCTTAAAAGGAACTTGAAACGCTAATCGTAAAAGTTGCTCCATACCCTTAGGTAAGTGCAAGTAAGTAATATTTTCCTTAGGAACTCCGCGTAATACATTAAAAAGCTCAACTACAAAATCCGTTGTCCAAGAAGTAATATCTTCTCCAATTAATTGTATTTTTTTATTTTTTAAGTTGATATTTGGTATATCAATGGCTTGTGTGCCGTCTAAAGAGCCTGTAAATATACAAACAATGGCGTTGCCTTCTGTTTTAATTTCAGTCATATTTTTATTTTATCAATTTTTCGAGTCAAAAGGCAAACCCTCCCACTTTTGTTAACATTAATAATACACTACTTAATATATTTGCTATAATATACCTATATAGGAGAAAGAATATGAAAAACACAATAAAATTATTAGCAGTAATCGCCCTTTTGGGCAGCGTTATAACCTTAAACGCTCAAGAATATAAAAGCCGCGAAGTGCCAAATGCACCTTCTTTTACTTCTATTGAAGTAAGCGGGGGGGATGTTAATGTCTTTTTTTCTCAGGGGGAAAAACACTCTTTTTCTATAAACGGCCCTGCTAAAGCGGTAAAAGCAACAAAAATCAAAGTAAAAGAAAACACCCTTCTAATTGACTATAATGAACCTTTCTTTATGGGTGATGATAATGATTTAAACATCTATGTTACCGCACCTAATGTAAACAGAATTGTTGTTTCCGGCGAAGCAGACTTTGAGTCTAAAGCAACTTTCCAAGGTAAAGACTTAACTATTAAAACCCATAACAACGGCGAAGTTTCTATGAAATATCTTTCCGTCGGGCAAATAAATATTGACGCAAAAGGCAGTTCTTCCGTTGACCTTGATTTTGTTGAAGCAAACCTTATCCGTGTTTCTACTCAAGACCGCGCCGAAGTTGAATTATCCGGCGGCACAGACCAAATGGAAGTTCTTAAAAAAGGTATGTTTGCAGAAATTGATACCGAAAAATTAAATGTAAGAAATGTCGGCAATACCGCTGCAAATGCTACACAAAAAGTTGCCCAAGACGGCAGTGTGGAATTTGTTTTTTAACAATAAATTTTAAACACAAATTGCCAATTAAAAACCCGCTTTTTTTAAAGCGGGTTTTTTCAATAAAAGCAAAACTTCCTTATTTAGTTTTTTCTTTATTTGCTTCAATGGCTTTTTTGTAGAAACTTTCAAGTTTCGGTGTAAGATAATCCATAGACCATTTTGCGCTCCACTCGCGGGCGTCTTTGCTTTTTTGTAAATGCAAAGTTTCATCACCCAGCAAAGTTATAACTTTTGAGGCAAATTCTTCAACATTATTTTTAACCATAAAACCGCCGTTATCACCCTGCATAACATCAAGCGTGCCCATCTCGCCAATAGCCACAACAGGCAAAGCAGCGCGCATTGCTTCTATGGTAACAAGGCCTTGCGTTTCGGTGCAACTTGGAAAAACAAAAACATCTGCCAAGTGGTAAAAATAGGAAAGAATATCCCTATCTCTATATCCTGCAAAACATATTGAAGAAGAATATTTATGTTCTTTTGCTTTTTTCTTTAAATTCTCAAGCTCCGGCCCGCCGCCGACAAACAATAAAGCCGCATTTTCACATTTTTCTTTTACTTTGCTAAAAACATCAAAAAGCATATACAAATTCTTTTCTCTAACAACACGCCCGACATAAAGCAAAATCTTTTTATCTTTTAAAACAGGAAATTCCTTATATATATCTTCTTTAAGAGCAGCAAAAGATTTATCATCAATTTTAAAAATAGAGTCATCAATTCCCGTCGGCAAAATTTCTATAGGGCGTTTGATTCCATAAGATTGTAAAAGTTTAAACATCCTTTCCGTGGGGGAAATAACAACCTGCGCACGCTTGGCAAAAAAGCAGACAATTTCTTTTCCAATTTTCCTTGCCACACAAGAAGGCAAAAATCTAACATAATTACCGACATAGCCTTCCCACATAGTATGGCTTGTAAAAACAAGTGCTATTTTTCTTTTGCGGGCATATATCAGCCCCATAATACCTAGTGAAAACTCTGAATTTATATGAATTATATCCGGCTTAAACTTATCCATTTCCTGCGCAATAAGTTTAAAATTTCCCATTTTGATATAGCGGTCTTCGCTAGAAAATCTGGTTGTTGTAGAGGGGACTCTTATAATAAAATAATTTTTTACTTCGGTTTTTTCTATTGTGATTGCTTTTTGTTTATCATAAGCAGGGCAAACAACGCAAACTGTATTTCCAATTTTGGCAAGAGCTCGACCAAAACATTTTACGGAAACCCCTACTCCATTTATACGGGGGAAATATGCATCGGTAAACATTGCTATTTTCATATTGCTAATATTTTAACATTATTGAATAAATATTAGCAACTTATTTAAGTTGATTAGGTTTTACTCTTTTGCTATACTTTTGTTATAAGTATTACCTATATTGATAGGGGAGGTTTTTTGTGAAAAAATTATTATTAGCCGTTTTTGTGTGTTTTATTTCTTTAACTGCTCAAGCAAATCTGCTTGAAGCAATTAGACAAAACGATTCAAAAGCCGTTGCCGCCGCTTTATCTGCGGGGGAAGATGCTAACCAAACTGATGAAGACGGCTATTCTGCCTTAATGAAAGCGAGCGTACGAGGCAATATTGAAATCGTTAAACTTTTGCTTGATAACGGTGCAAAAGTTAATGATGTAAATGAATTTAATGAAACAGCTTTACTACTTGCCATTGACAGAGACCGCACGGAAAGTGCCAAACTCTTAATTGCTGTAGGAGCAAATGTTAATATTGCTAATACCGAAGGGTTGACACCTCTTATGGTTGCCGCAATTAACGGGAACATTGAAACTACTAAACTTTTACTCACTAAAAAGGCCAAAGTTAATGTGCGAAATAAAGAAGGTTGGAATGCTTTAATGTATGCAATACACCATAAAGAAACAGACACCGCAAAAGCGTTAATTGCCGCAGGCGAAACACTAAACAAAACCGATCCTGATAAACTTTATAAAGCCGATGAGGAAGTAGCAGCCAAAATGTCTGCAATGAGTGTATCGGGGGAAGTAATAGAAGCTAACCCAGAGAAGAGAACTTTTTTAATGAATGCTGCTAATGAACAGGAAATAGACTTGGTAAAACTCTTTATTAAAGCAGGTGAGGATGTAAATGCACAAGATAAAGACGGTTGGACTGCTTTAATGTATGCAAGCCAAAACGGAAATACCGAAATTGCAAAACTTTTGCTTGCCAAAAAAGCAGATGTTAATATAGTAAATAATAAAAGTGTAAGCTCTTTAATGCTTGCAACAGCTGCAGGCAATGCCGAACTTGTTAAACTTCTGATTAATGCCGGGGCAAAGGTAAATATTGCAGATACCGATGGACACACCGCTTTAATGGCTGTTGCTACATTCGGCCCTTTGGAAAATGCGAAAATTTTAATAAAAGCAGGTGCAAATGTTAATGCTGTAGATAAAGACGGAAATTCTGCTTTAATCTTTGCAAGTGCAAACGGACACACCGATATTGTCAAAGCCCTGCTTGCTGCCGGCGCAAAATAATATTAAGGTATAATTTAAAGTATAGGAGATATAAAAATGAAAAAATTATTATTAGTTTTACTATTATGTGCGGCGGTTTTACCGCTTAATGCCGATATCTTTGATGATATTGAAAACGGCAATCAACAAGCCGTTTCTAGTTTCCTTGCCTCTGGCGGAGATCCAAATACCCGACAAGCAGACGGCCTTCATTACCCCTTAATTGTTTGGGCCAGTAGAGATTGGAACCGCTTTAATGCTAATCGAGGTAAAAATGAGCAACATAACTATGCCCCCATTGTAAAAATGTTAATTAATGCCGGGGCGGATGTAAATGCACAAACAATAGACAATATTACTAAAGATACTGCTATACTTGAAGCATCAAAAGGCCAAGAAACAAAAGACCGCATTGAAATTGTAAAATTATTACTTAAAGCCGGGGCCGACCAAGCAAAAAACGAACATTCCTATCCTATTTATTGGGCAAGTTATTATAATTGTCCGGAAACACTTAAATTGCTTATAGCAGCCGGAGGTAATGTTAACGACGGCAGAACAAATAGCCAAACGCCTGTAATAACTGCTGCATTTAATGGAAATACCGCTATTTTGGAAATACTTGCTAAAAACGGTGCAGATTTATATAAAAAAGACGCTCTTGGTTGGGTTATTGCTTCTTATCTAAACAGAACAAATCCTAAAATTTTATCAAGCATTAAGACACTTATAAAATTAGGTGTTGATGTTAATGCGCCGGATAAATATAACGAATACAAAAAAACTCAGCTTATGAGAGTAGCCCAAGGCGGAGAAGAAATTTCCGAAGAAGAAAAAAGATTATGCGGAAACGATTGTCGCCATGCCGCAACTCCGGGTACTAAAGAACTTGAGGAACTTACAAAAATTATTTGGGATGCCGGTGCTTCAAAAAGCGTAAATACTGTTGATTCAGACGGCTGGACGGCCTTAATGTATGCAAGTGAGTATGGCAATTTAGATATGGTCAATCGTTTGCTGGCGGCAAATGCCAAAGTTAATATGGTAAATAAAGGAGGCGGCACTGCTTTAATGATTGCAAGTGACTATGGTAAAAATGATATTGTAAAACTTTTAATTGCCAAAGGCGCAAATGT
>JAZKZM010000125.1:0-7214 GCA_045612685.1 Elusimicrobiaceae bacterium | reverse complement strand
GAAATGCGTATGAGCAGCTTTGATACCGATTGCACCCTTTTTGAAGCTATGCTTGAAGGCTCTAAAATAGCCAGAAAAAAAGCCCGCGCTTTAGAAGATGCCACACGCAAACCCGCCTCATTCAGAAAACTTATTATTGCTTCTTTCTTACTTGGTAAAAAGATTGCCCAAATGACAAAAGAAGGCGAATATGTAGGCGTGATGTTGCCAAACTTAAATGTAACGGTGTTTACAATTTTTGGCCTTTTTGCTTACGGCAGAGTTGTGGCTATGATAAACTTTACCTCAGGTAAAAGAAATGTAATTTCCGCCGTTAGAGCCGCAAAAATTAAAAAAGTTATTACATCTAAAGCCTTTATTGAAAAAATGAATTTTGACTTTTTAATAGATGCTTTTAAAGAAGAAAAAATAAAAGTTATTTATTTGGAAGATATTAATGAAACAGTAAATATTATAGATAAACTCGGTGCTGTAGTAAAAAGTCTTGCCCCTAATTTCTTCCACGATAAATATACAAAAAATCAAACGGCAGATTCCCCCGCGGTTGTCTTATATACCAGCGGTTCTGAAGGAACGCCAAAAGGCGTTGTGTTAAGCCATAGAAACTTAAATATTAACCGCTACCAATTAACCGGCGCTTTGTTCTTAGATTTTAGAGATAAATTCTTTAATGCTTTGCCAATGTTCCATAGTTTTGGGCTTGGTATCGGCACGATTGCACCGCTTTTAATGGGCGCTTCAACCTTCCTTTATCCAACACCTTTACATTATAAAGTGATACCGGAACTTATTTACGACAGAAACGCAACTATTGCTTTTGGAACGGATACTTTCTTTAATGCTTATTGCAAAAATGCCCATCCTTTTGATTTTTATGCTTTAAGATATGCAGGTGTCGGCGGAGAAAAATTAAAAGACGAAACATTCAAAATATGCTCTGAAAAAATGGGCGTTAGACTTGTGGAAGGATACGGCGCAACGGAATGTGCACCGCTTATTGCTGTTGATACACAACTGTATTTTAAACGCGGAACGGTTGGCAGACTTTTGCCCGGTATGGAGTTTAAAATCAAAAAAATTGCAGGCGTTGAAAAAGGCGGAGAACTTATCTTAAAAGGCGGCAATGTTATGCTTGGTTATTTAAGAGAAAATAAACCCGGTGTAATTGAACCTTTAAAAGACGGCTGGTATGAAACAGGCGATATTGTGGAAATTGACGAACAGGGCTTTATTTCAATTAAAGGCAGAGCAAAACGCTTTGCCAAAATTGCCGGTGAAATGGTTTCTTTAACTTCTGTAGAACAGGCCTTAAAAGAAATCTGGCCGGAATACGAACACGCCGTTTTAAGATTGCCTGATGCAAAACGCGGCGAACAACTTTTTGCTTATACTACAAACCCTAATCCGAGTATGCAGGAATTACAGGAAGGATTTAAAAAACTTGGTTACAGCGAACTTTGGACCCCCAGAACAATTAAATCCTTAAATGAAATTCTTTTGACGGGAACAGGCAAGTTTGACTATGTTAAAATGGAAGAAAAAGCTAAAGCCGAACTTCTTAAAGCATAAAAAACAAATTCAAGCCAATAAAAAATCCCCGCTTTTATAACGGGGATTTTTATTTGATTAAAAAACTTTATAAATCAGCTTTTTCTATTAAAGAACAAGCCTTTTCTATATCATCAACAACCAAAAATATTCTTGCTTGGGTATCTTCAACGGCGGCAGAATAAATATTATTGATATTTATTTTATTTTCGCCAAGTAATTTTGACAATTGAAATAGAAAACCTACCCTGTTTTTAGCTTGAAGGCAAAGGGCATCTGTCCTGATTGCAGTGTAGCCGTTTTTAGCAATAAGAGAAGGCAAGTTTATGTCTTTTTCTCCTGCAATAACAAATTTAACAACAGCTGATTCATAGCGAACATCAGAAGATATACCCACAATATCAAGCCCGGCATCTGCTATCATTTTGGAAAAACGTTCCAAAGAGCCAGGTTCATTAACTAAAAACACGCTATATTGTATTACTCTTGATATCCTAGTCATTTTGTTTTACCTCTATAATTTCACTTTGTTTTAAAAAATCTTCTATATATAACATTGCAAGGCAATCATCTTCGTTATACATTAAAACTTTACTCAGCAGGTTTTCATCTCCTTCTTTTATCCACTTAGTAAAGTATACCATACTATCCATTGCTCCGCAATCGTTCTGACGCCATTTAAAACCAAAAGCAGGTGCTGCTGCCTTCAAGGAAAGACTTGGTGAGGGAAAATAAAAAGCCTTTTCCATAACTACTTTTAAATCTATACAAGCACTTACTAATTTTTGTAAATCTTCGCTGATATTTGGATATTTTGAGCAAAGTTCCTTCATCTTTTTTACTTCATATTCAGTCCAATGATATAAGGCCGCCTTTTTAGGGTCGCCCATATAATCTGCAAATTGTTTAAAAATCTTTTCTTCTTCGGCTTCTTCTTTTGCTACAAAAGAAACAAATTCCCCCGCCTCTTTATCCCACACGCCGATTAAATAAACAAAAGAACGATCCTCTTTTGTAAAAGTTTCCGTAGTTTCAAAATCAAAATATAAATTGCGCTCTTTTAGCGGCAAAGGAAAAAGCCCTTCCTGCCTTAAAATAGGTTTTTTAAAATGATAAGCCAAAGCGTGATAATAAACATCTTGGGCGATATTGCTTTTATGTTCCGGGTCAAATAAAAGTTCTTTAATTTTATCAAAACCGACATTTACCACATCTTCATAAGTATTAATTTTGTTTTCTCTTAAAATTGCCCTTTGCGCCGAATTTAAATGCGGAAGCAAAACCAAATCTTTTTTATCAAAAACATATTTATTTGCATAAACACGCCAAGGCGCAAGAGCGGCTTTTGGCGGTTTTGCAGCTTCAGGCACAAGCGTGCCTTCTTTTATTGCCTGCCAATCAAGCAAATGTTTTTTTACTCTTTCTTCAAGGCGCGCACAATCAAGCATTTGTTCTTTACTTTTAAAAATAAATAGGGCTTTTGGCTCCTGATAATTTTGTATTTTATTTAAAATTGAACTAAGCAAAGAAGTTTGCATAGCATAGTGTTCTTTCATACTGCCGGCGCGTTTTAACTGAACTATTTGATAGTGATAAGGCCCGAAAACACTTTGCCCTACAGGAACTTTTTTAAGCAAATTAACGCTGCCATAACAGGGAATATCTGCGCTTAAATCCCAAAGATTTGCGCCAATAATACCTTCTACCCCTTGCTCCATTGCCTGCAAAGTTTGTTTGAAGCGGTCTTGTTCACCGGAAGCATTTATAATAGTGGTTGTGGCACAATGTTCGTGTATCCAAGAATCCCTGATATCCCTATCGGTCTTACTGCGTAAATCTTCATACAAATTATCTTCTTTTACTGCTTCTTCTTTTGGGGCGTGATAATTGCACCAAAGGCCAAAAGGGTCTTGTAAAAGCAAGAAGAATTTGCCCGCATTAAAATCTTGTTGATTTGGGGTTCTGCCTAGGCTGAATTTATTAAAAATATCTTCCGTTAAACTCATAAATATTTCTTAATTACCTTGCTGTTTTAATTGCTCTAAAATATTTTGTGCTGCTTCTACAATCTTCTGATTATTTTGTTTTTTGCCATAAGTTATAGTATTTTGCAAGTCAGAAATACCGGCCTGAATATTACCGCTTTGGATATAGACAATACCTCTGCCATAATAAGTAGAAGGATTTTCTCTATCATAAGCAAGAGATTGGCTGAAATCTCTTATAGCACCGTTTGGATTTGTATCAGATATAGCAAAAGCGCGAAGATTATAAGCACTTGGATTTTCCGGATTAATTTTAAGCGACTGCTCTATATAAGGCAAAGCCTCTTGCACTTTACCTTGACCTATTAAAGTGCTGCTAAGGCCGTCAAGCGCTTCTGCCATATTTGGATTATATTTTATTGCTTCTTTATATCTTTTTTCCGCTGATTCCATATCTCCTAATCTGGCATAGGTAATAGCGCTGTTATAATAAGCCGAAGCATCATTTGGATATTTCTTAATTAAATTATCCCAATGGTTTAAGGCATCTTGATATTTGCCGTTGTTAAAAGCATTTGCACCTTCAATAAAGTCTTTATCTTGTCTTGGAGAAGATACTTGCTTGCCTTCCCATAAATTTTGTATTTCTTTGGCTTGTTTTGCACCTTCTTTATTGCCTTGTTGCTTGTATAAATCTTCGGCTTGGCGCATATCTTGCTTTGCACCTTTTTTATCGCCAATCATTTCTCTTGCTAAAGCCCTATCATAAAAACTTGAGGCATCTTTTGAATTTAAACCAAGGGCTTTTGTATAATCTGCAATAGCAGCTTTAGGGTCTTTGGCAGCCATATTAATTTGCGCTCTTTGCCTATACAAATCGGCTTCTTTTGGGTTAAGTTCTATTGCTTTATCTATGGCTTTTAAAGCGCCTTCTATATCGCCGGCGGCTTGCTTTTTATAGGCCTCATCTTTGTAATCAAGAAAAGTTTTCTGCGCGGTTTCTTGTTTAAATTTTTGACCGACCTGCTCACGCATAGAAGCGGCGTAGGCCTCAAAATCGGGCATAACACCGGGCTCTGAACCGGCCTTTTGCCTTGCTTCTTTAAATTTTTCAAGCATACTACTTGTATTTGATAAACTTGTCATAAGTTGGCTTGTATATTCTTTATTTAAGGCTTCGTTAGAAGATGTCTTAAAGTTTGTTTGTTCACCGGCATTTTGCTTATTTGTTTGTGAAGGTAAATCTTTATTTTTTACTTTTGCTTGCTTAAGCATAGCTGAAGATACCTGATATGCCTGATTTGCCTGTTCATAAGATTTTGTATTACCTGCTTGATTAAAAAGTGTTGCCGCTTGTTTAAAATCATCTTTTGCCTGATTATAAGAACCTAAATTAATATTGGCAAGACCTCTGTTAAAGAAGTTTTCCCCTTTGGAAGAATCTAAATTTATCGCGGCAGATAAATCGCGTCTTGCGGCTTCATAATTACCGAGCATATAATTAACTGCGCCGCGGTTCATATAAGCCTGTGCATTGCGCCCGTCATAATATAGGGCTTTATCATAAAATGGTAAAGCTTCTTTTAATTTTCCGTTTTTAGCAAGATAATCGGCTTTTTGCAAATAGGCATTGGAATCGGTAGGATTTAATTCAATATATTTATCTAAAGCATCTAAAATATTTAAAGGTTTTTTAAGAGCAGTTTTAGATTCTGTTTTTTCTTGAACTGAAGGTTTCTTTTCCGGTAAAGGATTTTGCTGTTTTTGAGGTAGGGAATACATCACCCCTAATGCTAAAATAACACCTATAATAATACCTATAATAATTTTCATAATTTATATTTCCTCCTTTGCCGAACTATGGGGGCAGCGGTTTCTAAGTAAGCAATTTGCACAATGTTCGAGGTTGGGTTCAAATTCTTCTTTTAAAATAAGTTCACCCGTTTTAACAAAATCTTCTAAAATTTCTTCTTCGTTAAAATCTTTAAAATCCGCACTGGATTTTGTATTATTGGAAACAAAATAAATAGAGGCTTTACCTTCCTTCATATTCCAATATCTTTTTGCACCAACGCTATATATACCAAGTTGTAAAGATTCTTTGGCTTTAAAATCCGTAGGCGGTTCTAAATCTGTTTTATAATCAATAACTTCCCAAGTATCTTGACCTATTTTATCTATGCGATCAATTTTACCGCGGATAGTCCATTCCTGATAATCAAAAATAAACTCTTTTTCCGTAGAAAAAACTTCGCTTTTACGCTGTTCATCTTTTAGGGCATATTCTTGGAGCATTTCTTTACCTTTTAGGTAATACTCCATTTGTTCTTGTGCACTTTGATAACCGCCACTAATAAAATATCTATTATAAAACTTTAAAATACCGTTAAAAGATTTTGAAGAGTGATAGGCTTCTAAAGTTCTATGCACACTAACCCCAAGCGAACTTGCCGCAATAAGGCCTTCCTTAAACCCTCTAACATATTTTTGTTTAAAGAGATAAGGACACTCTTTATAAGTTTTTATTTTGGAATAATTAAGTTCGCGCGGTTTATATTCAAACATTTTTGTGCATTAAAAAATGGACTAAAGTATCGCCATATTTTTCTTCTCGGAAGATTTCAAAATCTTCAGGCACTTTAAAAGTTTCTTTTTTATGGTGTTGGGCAACTATAAGACCTTGTTTTGAAAGAAGTTTACAAACGGCTATTTGTTCTAAAACAGGCTCGGTAAAACTTAAAGGATTATTTTTTATATCCCTATAAGGCGGCCCCATAAAAATAATATCAAAACCTTCCGGTGTGTTATAGGCACTTAACCATTTAAGAGGTTTTAACAAATCACCTTTTAAAACAACTGCTTTATCGGTAAAACCAAGATGGTCAAGATTGCGTTTAACATTTTTAATACACGCAAGTTCCCAATCTACCATAACAACTTTTTGTGCCCCGCGGGAAATTGCTTCCAAAGAAACATTTCCCGTTCCACAAAACAAATCAAGCATATAAGCACCTGTTATACGAGGGCGCAAAATATCAAATACCGATTGTTTTATTCTATCTGAAATAGGCTTTACCGGTAATTTCTTTGATACGGAAAATATTTTGCGTCCGCGCGCTGTGCCTGCAATAATCCTCATTATATATGCGCAATCCCTTCTTTTATTGCATAGCGGATAAGATCTGCTTGCTTATGTAATTGCAATTTGTGCATAATATTGTTTCTATGCACATGAACAGTATTTAAAGAAAGGCCAAATTCATCTGCAATTCTACGGCTGGAGTAGCCTTCTGCAACAAGTTGCAAAATTTCTTTTTCCTTAGCGGTAAGAGTATGGGCGCTTTTTTTGCCGTTTGCTTTATTTAAAAAGCCTTCAAAAACATATTTTGAAATACTTGAACATAAAAAGAATTTACCTTGCACCACATCATCTATTGCATTAAGGACCTCATCTATAGTTGATACTTTTATGATAAAACCGCTGGCCCCTGCTCTAATAGCTCTTTCAACGGAAATTCTATCATCATACATACTTAAAATTATTACTTTAGCATCTTTTCTTAACTTTCTTAATCTTTTTGTAGCTTCTATTCCGTTTAAAATAGGCATTGATATATCAACAAGAAACATATCTACTTGCAAATCTGCCGGTAATTCAAGCAATTCTTTACCGTTTGATAC
>JAZKZM010000124.1:0-1401 GCA_045612685.1 Elusimicrobiaceae bacterium | reverse complement strand
GGATGCAATAAAATTGAAACCTTTTGCGTTGTATAATTGAGGGCTAAGAAATATGCAAGATGAAATTATTATAAAAGAAGTAAAAAACGGAAATAAAGAACAATTCGGTTTACTTGTGGAAAAATACCAAAATTCGCTCTTTACTTTTATTTTTTACAGCGTAAAAGACGAAGGTGCCGCAAAAGATATTTTGCAGGAAACTTTTATAAAAGCCCTTAAGGAAATTGATAAATATAAAGAGGAAGGCAAATTTAAAGCGTGGATGTGGACTATTGCAAGAAACAAAGTTATGGATTTTTACAGGAAATCAAATAAAATAGTCCCCTTGGAAGAAGAAACTATTAAACAAGACGATGAAACATCAAAAAAAGCGTTTAGCACTATTGAATTTAGCCATATAGAAAATATTATTGAAGATTTGCCGCCCGAACAAAAAGAAGTTGTTTTAATGCGCCAGTATTTAAGTTTTAAGGAAATTGCCGATATTTTAGATTGCCCGCTTGGCACCGTGCTTGCCCGCTTAAATAGGGCCATTAAAAAAATTCAGAAATCTTTAGGAGAAGAGTATGCCGCATAGTAAAATTTTTGAAGAACAAGCCCTGCTTTATGCCTATGGCGAGCTTGAAGATTCTAAAGAAAAAGCTTTTTTAAGCCATTTGGAAAATTGCAAAAAGTGCCAAGCTGTTATAAACACTGTTTCTTTAACCAATGTGGCTTTAAACGAATTTCAGCCCCCCGCCTTAAATATGCGCAAAATCTTGGGCAAACCTTGGTGGACGGCTGTTAGTGATTGGTTTAAAAATAAAAAATTATCCCGCCCTGTTTTATGGGGAGCTGCGGCGGCATGCTGCGTGGCTGTTTTGGTAAGCGTATTTTATCCAAGACATACACAAAGCGAAGGGTATATGTATTTTAACGATTCAATTTATGCGCAAGTGGGCAATGTTGAATCGGATATTGATAACTTGCTGGAAGATATCAATAGCTATCTGTAAGGAGAAATGGTATGAAAAAAGTAATGGTAAATTCAATGTCAACTTAAGAAATGTTATTGAAATTTGGAATAATTATCGTAAAAATAATAATGGTTTACCTAGCGTTTCTGAATTATCTATAGCCATGCAAGCAACTAATGAAATTGTGTTATTAGAAGATAATAAAATAAAAAATAATCATCCAAGTATTGATTTGGGTGCGATTGTAAAAGGGTATGTTTCACAAATGGTTTCTGATATGTTAAAAGATAATGGGGTAGATAATTTTATAATTTCAGCTGGTGGTAATATAGTTGTAGGAGAAGCTTATAACAAAGATTATTTTAAAATTGGTATTGAAAGTCCTATTATCGAAAATGATATATATCAAATTGTAAAAGGCAATAACATAAGTGTTGTTACGAGT
>JAZKZM010000123.1:0-7714 GCA_045612685.1 Elusimicrobiaceae bacterium | reverse complement strand
TGGCGGTGGTAGTGTTATGGGGCTTAGTGTGGTCGGGCTTGCTTTGCTTGGTATTTCCACACTTGCTTATATTTATACGCTGATTTTTGGCTCTTCAAGGGAAATTATGCAAGAAATTCTTTTGCCTGTTTTGACCGGGTTTTCCCTTGGGGCAAGTTCGGTTGCTTTGTTTGCACGTGTGGGCGGCGGTATTTATACAAAGGCGGCTGATGTCGGTGCAGATTTAGTGGGTAAAGTTGAAAGTAATATCCCCGAAGATGATGCAAGAAACCCCGCTACTATTGCTGATAATGTGGGCGATAATGTGGGTGATGTAGCCGGTATGGGGGCAGATTTATTTGAATCTTACAGCGGTGCAATTTTGAGTGCTTTAGTTATCGGTGCAACGGCTACCATATATTCTGAAGGCGAAGGCTTAAATTTAGTTTACTTGCCTTTGATTTTGGCAGCGCTTGGTATAGCTTCTTCAATTATAGGCACTTTTGCGGTCAAAATCGGCAAGAAAGTTAATCCCCAATTTGCTTTAAATAAAGGGCTTTATTTAGCCTCAATTTTATTTGCTGTTTTTGCTTATCCTTTAATTAAAGCAATTGCACCGCAGAAATTTAATTTCGGTATTAATACTTATCATTATTGCGGCATTTATTATGCGGTTTTAATCGGTCTTGTTTGCGGTATTTTAATTGGTCTTATAACAGATTATTATACGGCAGAAGGTAAAAAGCACACAAATTTAATTGCCGAAAACTCAAAAAGCGGGCCGGCAACAAATATAATTTCCGGTCTAGGTGTGGGTATGCTTTCCACAATGTGGCCTGCTATTTTTATTGCACTTGCAGTTGTTTTATCTTATAAATTTTCCGGCTTATATGGCGTAGCAATTGCAGGGCTTGGTATGCTTTCAACAACGGGCGTTCAGCTTGCCGTTGATGCTTACGGCCCTATTGCCGATAATGCCGGCGGTATAGCCCAAATGACAAATATGGACCCTGAAGTCCGCCAAAGAACTGATAAACTTGACGCGGTTGGCAATACAACGGCTGCTATCGGTAAAGGTTTTGCAATCGGCTCTGCTGCTTTAACGGCGCTTGCTTTGTTTGAGGCTTATAGGGTTTCCGTCGGTATTCAAGTTGTAAATATGGCAAATCCTTTTATGATGGCAGGTTTATTTATCGGGGCAATGCTGCCTTTCTTATTCTCTGCTTTGGCTATGGATGCTGTTGGCAAAGCCGCCTATGATATGGTGCTTGAAGTGCGCCGCCAGTTTAAAGAAATGCCCGGCATTTTAGAAGGTAAAACAACGCCGGACTATAAAAAATGCGTGGATATTTCAACAAAATCTGCCATTAAAAAAATGGTTGCACCGGCCTTGATTGGTATTATAACACCGGCTTTAATCGGCTTTATTTTTGGGCCTTTAATGCTTTGCGGTTTAATTGTCGGCACAACAACTTCGGGCGTAATGCTTGCTTTGTTTATGGCAAATTCCGGCGGCGCTTGGGATAATGCCAAAAAGCATATTGAATCTTTAGAGGGCGGTAAAGGCACCGAACAGCATAAAGCCGCTGTTATCGGCGATACTGTCGGCGATCCTTTTAAAGATACTGCCGGCCCTTCCTTAAATGTTTTGATGAAACTTATTTCAATTGTTGCTTTAACAATTGCGCCGCTTTTAAAAGTTATTACACCTTTGATAAAATAATAAAACTTTTAAGGAAATTAAAACCCTTCTTTCCGTTAGAAAAGAAGGGTTTTTTATATAAAAAGAGTGGCGCGGAAAATTGTTTTTGCAAAGCAAAAGCCAACCCTATTTTGTATGACGAAGAATCGCTGAAACAGTTGCGTATTTTTTTTTTTTGCTAAACTACTTTTGTTAAGTTTAATCATTCAAAGAGGTAAAAAAGAATGAAAAAGCAAGGATTTACACTTATAGAGATATTAGTTGTTGTTTTAATAATTGGTATTTTGGCGGCAATAGCCGTTCCGCAATATCAAATTGCAGTTAAAAAATCTGAAGTTTCAAAAGTTATTTCCTTAGTAAGAATAATGGCGGAACAACAAAGACTATATCAACTTAACCATGGCAGATTTGCAGAGACTTTAGACGATTTAGATATAAGCGTAATACCACCGAAAGGATGGGGTTGCAAGACAGCTAATAGCGGCAGTCTTATAAATCAAAATAATAAAGTAGAATGTTATCATTCTGTTGTTAATCCAACAATTTCAGTAGTATATTATTTTGATGATGAGCGTAATATGAATGAAATAACTAGACAACTATATTGTTGGGCTAATTCTAGTGATAGTTTTAACAGGCAGGTATGTGCTTCTTTTGGGCCTTTGATTAATGATAGGTATGGCGGGGCGCGTTATCAAATTAAATAAGAAATATATTTGAAAGTAAAAAATCCCCACTTTAAAAGTGGGGATTTTTGCGTTCTTTTAAAAACTATCTTACACTACCGCTTCCGTAAGGTGATTCATAGGGGGAAGGCTCGGGCTTTTTATAATCTTGGCTACGTTTTTGGCTTGTATTTTTCTTAGTTATAAAATCATAAGAAGAATTTTGTTTCTTTTTAGCAATTTCTTCTAAAGAAGTAATAAAGTTCTGTTCGCGTTCAGCCAAATAACCGGGGTTTAAAGGAATAATTTTATAAGAATTTTCCGGTAGGACAAAAACATTAACCAAAAAATTTATTGTTGTATTCTTTTTAGATTTGGTAAAAAGACTGATAATATCAAATCTTGCAAGTTCATATTTAAAAGAACTTTTACTATATCTTAAATTGGCTTCAATATATCTTAAGGCGGCAAGTTTAATTAAAAATTCCTGATGCCAAACATTATTGGTCCAAGTTTCGCTTGGTTTGATATTAATTTTCATTTCGATATCTTGCCCGTTGTAATCGTGGTTATTTCTAATGGCTTTTCTGTATTGATTAATCAAATTAATATCTTTTTCAAGCAACTGATTAAAGGTTTTTGCAAAAGAAGAATCTTTTTTATTTTCGCGGATAAAATTTATATCTTTTTTAAGCATATTAATAATTTTATCTGAATATTCCGCCATTTCTACTTTTATTTCTTGCAAGGTCAAATTGAAATCCGCGCTGCTGCTTGGGTTTGCTACAACGCCTAAATATATTCTATGTAAAACATCCGGCAAAATTTTGGCGTAAGCAGCATCTACTTGTGCGCGTTTATATGCTTTTTGCAAATTCTCTTTAAAGCTAAGGGATTTATCTTTTTTAGGGTCAAGTTTCATTAATTCATTATAAGCTTGTTCCGTTGGGGATAAAAGTATTTTTTCAAGTGAGATAAAAGAATCATCACTTAATTTATCTTTAAAGTCTTTTAAATTATTTGTAGGTAAAAATTGTTCAAAAGCCTGGGCAGAATTCTTTTGTGCAGATTCTGCGGCAAACAAAAAAGTTTGCGCGTTTATAACTAAAAAAACAGCTGTTATTATGTTTAAATATCTTTTCATAATAAAAGTATAGCGTTTCTATAGATAAATCACAAGGGCCAAAGGACCTAAAATAAAATAGGTCTTTTGGCCCAGAATATTTTTGGAAGTATTTTTATTCCCACTCTATTGTGGCAGGCGGTTTAGAGGTTATATCGTAGATAACTCTGTTTACGCCGCTAACTTCTCTAACAATTCTTTGCGAAACAATATCCAAAACCTCGTAGGGTATTTTGGCCCAATCGCAAGTCATAGCATCAAGGGAGTTTACCGCCCTTAAACCAATAGTGTGAAAGTAGGTTCTTGAATCGCCCATTACGCCGACGCTTTTTATATTAGGCAAGAAAGCAAAGTATTGCCAGATGGCGCGTTCAAGATTATGCTTTTTAATTTCTTCTCTAAAGATAAAATCACTTTGACGGATAATTTCAAGTTTTTCTTTTGTTATTTCGCCAAGGCATCTAACTGCAAGGCCCGGACCGGGGAAGGGTTGTCTAAAAACCAAATCTTCATCTAGGCCAAGTTCAAGGCCCAGCACGCGCACTTCATCTTTAAATAAAAGTCTTAAAGGCTCAAGCAATTTAAATTGCATATTTTTTGGAAGTCCGCCGACATTGTGGTGGCTTTTAATAACTTCTGCCGTGCCTGTGCCCGATTCAATTACATCAGGGTAAATTGTGCCTTGCAAAAGATAATCAATTTTGCCGAGTTTTTTTGCTTCTTCTTCAAAAACTTTTATAAACTCAGCACCGATAATTTTGCGTTTTTTCTCCGGGTCTTCAACACCTTTTAAGGCAGTTAAAAAGCGGTCTTCGGCATTGATTCTAATAAGATTCATATTAAAACGCTTGCGGAAAATATTTTCAACTTCATCGCCTTCTTTATAACGCAGTAGTCCGTGGTCCACAAAAACGCAAGTTAAATTATTACCGATTGCTTTATGCACCAAAAGCGCCGCAACGGAAGAATCTACACCGCCTGAAAGCGCGCATAAAACTTTTTTATCTTTAAGTTTTTCTTTTAATTCCGCAATTTGATTTTCTTTATAATTGCCCATAGTCCAAGTGGGTTTTAAATTGCAAATATCATAAAGGAAATTCTGTAAAATTTGCATACCTGCCTGAGTGTGCGCAACTTCGGGGTGGAACTGCACGCCGTAAATTTTTTTTATATCATTTTCAATTATACAAGCGGGGCATTGTTTGCTGAAAGCAGTTATTTTAAAATCTTTTGGCAAAGTTTCAACATAATCGCGGTGGCTCATCCAACAAATAGTTTTTTTGTTAACTTTATTTAAGAGTTTTGTATCTTCTTTTTTTATTAATTCTACTTTACCATATTCTTTATAGTCAGGGCTTACCACTTTGCCGCCGAGTGTTTGCGCAAGTAATTGCAGACCGTAGCAGATACCTAAAATAGGAATATTAAGTTCAAATAATTCTTTTTCTACCTTGGGGGCATTTTGCGCGTAAACGCTGGCAGGGCCGCCGGTAAAAATTATTGCCTGTGGTTTTTTGGCAAGGGCTTCTTTATAAATTTTATTCCAAGGCACAACTTCGGAGTAAATTTTTAATTCGCGCACGCGCCTAGCAATAAGTTGATTATACTGCCCGCCGAAATCTGCTATTAAAACAAAATTATCTTGCATAGTTTGCCTCGTTTTTAGTCATAATTAAATCGTGCGGGTGGGATTCTTTAAGACCTGCTGCGGTAATTTGCACGAACTTACTTTTTTTGTAAAAAGTTTCCAAATCTTTTGCGCCGGTATAACCCATAGCCGCGCGAAGCCCGCCGATAAGTTGATAAGAAACTTCTTCTATTGTCCCTTTATAAGGAACCATACCTTCAACACCTTCGGCCACAAGTTTTTTAGTGTTTTGTTGGAAATATCTATCGCTTGAGCCGGCTTTCATTGCAGCAGTTGAGCCCATACCTCTGTAAAGTTTATAGGCCTTGCCATTTACAATAACTTTTTTGCCGGGTGCTTCTTTACAGGCTGCAAAAAGACCGCCAAGCATACAAACACTTGCGCCTGCAGCCAAGGCTTTTGCTATATCACCGGAATATTTTATACCACCATCAGCAATAACGGGAATATTATATTTTCTTGCTACTTTTGCACACTCATAAACCGCGCTAAGTTGCGGCACGCCGACACCTGCAACAATGCGCGTTGTGCAAATTGCGCCGGGCCCGATACCTACTTTAACGCAGTCGGCACCTGCTTTAATTAAAGCAAGTGTTGCTTCCGGCGTTGCCACATTGCCTGCTATAATTTGAGTTTTTGGAAAATGTTTTTTAATTTTTTTAACTGCTTCTATAACACCTTTTGAGTGTCCGTGCGCCGTATCAATAGTCAAAATATCCGCGCCTGCTTTTACAAGCATTTTTGCTCTTTCAAGCATATCTTGCGTAATGCCAAGCGCCGCACCCACAAGCAAGTTTTGTTTTTTTACTTTTTTAACTTGCTCGGCTTGTGCTTTAATAGTCATATTTTTATGAATAATACCGATACCGCCGGCTTTAGCTAAGGCTATTGCGGTTTGGTATTCGGTAACGGTATCCATACCCGCACTCATCAGCGGGATAGCAAGTTTTATTTTTTTAGTAAGATTAGTTTTTAAGTCAACTTCTCTTGGCAATACTTCGGAGTATTGGGGGACAAGCAAAACATCATCAAAGGTTAAACCTTGTTTTAAAAATTTATTTTCCATAAAACCTCGGCTTTTTATTTATTATACTAAATAAAGTTTTGGGGGGCTTTTAAATTTATTGACAAAGTAAAATAAAAATAATATAAAATAGTTATGTCTTTTATAAAATATGGGGGTAAATATGGGACAAAAAGCAATAGAAATAATAGAAGAAAAAAACCTTAATCTAAAGGAATTAGTTGAAAAATTACAACGCGCTTATGCAGATGAGTGTCTTGCTTATATCCAATATTGGGAGGGGGCAAGAATACCTGTCGGGCTTTCGCGCAATGCTTTAGTAAGTGAAATGGAGGAACACGCAGGAGAAGAATTAAACCACGCAAATTTAATAGCCAAAAGGATAATAGAGCTTGGCGCAACTCCGATTGTCGGCCCGCAGGAGTGGTTTAAAAAAAGCACTTGCGGTTATTTAGAGCCGATAGATAATGATATTATGGTTCTTCTTGAACAGAATATCTCAAGCGAGCGTTGCGCTATAGAAGTTTATAAAGAACTTGCCGATTATACGCGCGGCAAAGATGATATTACTTATAAACTTGCCGTTAAAATCTTGGCAGAAGAAGTTGAACACGAACAAGACCTTGAAGATATTAAAAATGATATAGAGAAAGGCTCTTATTAATATAATAGAGGTTTTAAATATAAATAACCACGGCTTTTTGCTGTGGTTATTTTTGTCTTGACTTTTTTTAGTATTGGCATTATAATTAAAACATATACTTATTTATGGGAGTTTTTATGAAAAAATTTATATTTATTTTATCAGTTATGCTCTTTTGTAATGCGGGTTTTGGCGGAATATTTGATAGTGGGGCTATGAACGACCTTGCAGAAGAATTAAATTCCGGCTTAGAAGAAATAAAAGAAGAAAGCGAGTGGGATAGAAAAGAAAAGCAAGCCATTTCCGATATGGAGTATAAAGATAAAATCAGGCAAGCAAAAATTGCTATACAAAGAGAGATAGAAAAATTTATACGCAAAGAATCTGCCAGTCTTGCCGGGGAAGATTTTTATAGGGAAAACTATCTCTTTAAAACTTCTGCTTGTGAATATACTTTATATGCTATGGATGTTCGTGATATCGGCGAGCGCCTGTTTTATAGTTGCCCGGTAAAAGTTCCCAATTTGTTTGGTAATTCAAAAGAGGTGGAGGACTTTCGCTATATAGGCAAGAACAGCAGTTATGATAAAACCCTGTATATGTTAAGCGCGACGGAAGATTTTCGTAAAGGGGTTGGCGTCAATTTTATTTATCCTCCAAATCACAGACAAGAAAATTGCTTAGGTTATAGTTTTTATTTCTTTGAAAATCCTAAAGTAGATTTAAAGAAAAATAATTATAAACCTATTCCGCTTGAATTTGAGGCGCTTAAAACTTGGTATGTTGATGATTATGTAGATGACCCTGATTTTGTTTGCGAAGAAGGAAGATAAATTATTTAGAAAATAAAAAACCCACAACAAATTGTTGTGGGTTTTTTAAAACTTCGGGGTCGACGGGATTTGAACCCGCGGTCTCTGCCTTGACAGG
>JAZKZM010000122.1:0-3012 GCA_045612685.1 Elusimicrobiaceae bacterium | reverse complement strand
AAGATGTAACACTTTTTGTAGCAAGCGTTCTATAAGTTCCTTTTTTAGCAGGAGTAAAAGAAACTGTTTCTATAATTTGTGCCTGTGCGCTGACAAAGGCAAACAAAGAAGCACAAACAAAAGATATTTTTGCTATTTTGTTCATTGTCTTGTTCTCCATTAATGATATGTAAAATGTTCTCCTAAAGTCTAGTATATGGCATTTTTTGTATTTTGTCAATAGTTTTATAATTTTAAATCTAAAGAAAAATCTTTTTTAGATTTTAAATGTCCGTCTTCAAAGTGCCATTCTTCAACTAAATCGCCCGTTTGGGAATATTTTTTTGTTGTTCCGTGTTCACGTCCGTTTTTATAGGGCGAAATCATTGCAATAGTGCCGTTTTTGTGATAGGTTATTTTATCGCCAACAATTAAATCTTTGCTGTAATTGCACTCTGTTTTTAAGTTGCCCTCTTCATCATAACTTTTGCTGATACCTTCAAGCAAACCGTCTTGATAAGAGGAAACTTCCAAAATTTTCCCGTTTGGATAATATTTTAAACGCCTGCCGTTTTCCAAATCATTTTTATAATAAAACTCTTCTCTCAGACGGCCGTTTGGATAAAAAACAAAAACACGCCCGTCTAAAAGACCGTTTTTATATTCTTTTTCCACATTGATTTTGCCTGTTTCATAGAAGATTCTGCTTTTGCCGTGTCTTTTGCCTTTTTTAAAAGGACATTCAAAATAAGTAAGCCCGTTTGCAAAATACTCGCGAACAATACCGTCAGGCAAAGTGCCTTTACTTGAAATTATTTCCAAATTCTCGTCAAGAGTTTCGCTAAAAACTTCCTTACCTTCAAAAAGATAAGAACGCAGAAATTTGCCTTTATCTTTTCCTTCTAAAGACTTCGTTTTTCTTACAATTAAATTTTCCATAAAGACTCCTTATTTCCTGCTAAGTAAATTTTTAGCCGCGCAAATTGCGCTTGCCCAAGCAAAATGTAAATTATATCCGCCGCAGCGGCCGTCAATATCCAAGAGTTCGCCTGTAATATAAAGATTCGGGTTTTTAAGAGAGCAAAAAGTGCCTTTTTCTATTTCTTTTGTATCAACCCCGCCCCTTGCCGCACAAGATTGGTCAAACGAGCGAATACCCTCTACCTTAAAAGGCCACGCTTGTAATACTCCCTTTATTCTAGCAAAATTTTGACTGCTTAATTCACAAATCAATAAATTTTTCTTAAAACCGAGAAAATCTATCATCAAATTTATAATAGTATCTGCCAAAATACCGGTGAAGAAATCTTTTATTTTTCTTTGCGGATATTTTTGGGCGCGTTTATCTATAAATTCCGTAAATTCCTGTTTTGTAAAATTAGGAAATAAATTAATTTCTAAAATTTGCCCTTTTTTTGCATTACGGCTTATACTAAAAATATTATTACCGGAAACACCTTGATTATTAAACAAAACTTCGCCTTCTTCACAGGCGATAAGTTTGCCGTTTTCTTTTAAGGAAGCAAGCGCCTGCACTTTTAAGCCGGCAAGTCTTGTAAGAGCTGCTTTTTCTTGTAAATTAATTGAACATAAAGCGGGGCTTAAAGATTTTATCGTATGTCCGAAACTACGCGCAAGCGTATATCCTGCTTGCGTTCCGCCGACTTGCGGATAAGCAAGCGAGCCGCAGGCAAGCACTATATTTTTTGCAAAAAAACTTTGGCCTTGCTTAGAAGAAACTTTAAATATTTTTGTTTTATTATCTTGAGTAATTTTGGAAACTTCGGTTTTTAAAAGAATTTCAGCGCCGACCTCTTTTAAAGCGCAAGTTAAACAGGCAGCAAGACTTGAGGCTTTTGAAGTATAAGTAAAAAAGCGGTTGTTTTCTTCTTTGTAAAGAAGGCCTAAATCAGTAAAATAATTAAGAGCATCTTGATAGGAAAATTTATCTAAAGCCTCTTTAATAAATTCTTGGTCGCCGTAATATTTACCTGCCGCAACCTGGCGGTTTGTAAAATTGCACTCGCCATTGCCGCTAACTAAAATTTTGCGTCCGCAGGTTATTTCTTTTTCTAAAACTAAAACTTTTTTACAGCCGCGCGCAAGTTCTAAAGCACAAACAAGCCCGCTGGCACCGCCACCAACGATAATAACATCATAAATATTTGTTTGTGCTTGCATAAATTATTTTGAACCTGTGCTGCCAAAACCGCCATCAGCGCGCTGGGTTTGGGAAAGTTCGCCTTCTTCAAAAGAAGGATATAAAGTCGGCAGAACAACAAGCTGGGCTATTTTTTGGCCCTTTTCAAAAGTAAAAGGAGTATCGTTTAAATTATAAAAACAGACGATAACTTCCCCTCTGTAAGGTGCGTCAATAAGGCCAGCCATAACTTTGATACCTTTGCTTTCAACGGAACTTTTGCCCCAAACACAACCGCTGGTATTTTCCGGCAGTTCAAGGGCTATACCTGTTCTAACTTTGCTTATTTGGCGGGCGGGCAAAATTGTTTCTTCAAGGGCAAACAAATCTGCGCCGGAATCCGTAGCGTGTGCGCGAACGGGAAGTTTTGCATCTTTTTCAAGTTTTTTAACTTTTATTTGCATAAAAAAACCTTCCAAATTAAAAATAAAACTAAAAGAACGGCTAAAGTAAGTTTGATTACTTTGCTTGGATTATCGCGGGCATCTTGCGCTTCTTGCTTAACGGGCAAGGAAATATCTTTTTTAATAAAATCACAAGCATTTAAAACACCAAGTAAAGTGTTCTTTTCGTCTACAACAGGTATTTGATAAACACCCTTTTGAAAAAGATTTAAGGCCTTTTCTATTTTATCTTTGGGCGCAAGTTTATATTCTATATTTTGCATAAGGGAACCGGCAATACTTTCCCTATCAAAAAAAGCCAAATTTTGCGTTCTTATTAAACCTGCTATTTTGCCGTTTTTATCTTTTATAAAAACTTGCGGGGCAAATTTTTCTTTAGGTAAATTTTTAAGGCGCAAAATAATTTCGCGCACCTTTGTATCGGTTTTA
>JAZKZM010000121.1:0-4726 GCA_045612685.1 Elusimicrobiaceae bacterium | reverse complement strand
CTCGAACCCCCAAGCCGTAGGCATGCGCCCCTCAAACGCACGCGTATACCAATTCCGCCACCTGCGCGAAAACTAAAACAAATTGTCAAAAAATCTACATAAAAATTATACCAAATATTTTAGAAAAAATAAATATTTCTTTTTAATATTTAAAAAATTAGGTAAAATAAATCTATGGTAGAAACCTTAATATTTATTTTTGTTGCTTTAATAATTATTCTTTTAAACGGATTTTTTGTGCTGGCGGAATTTGCTCTCGTCAAAGTCCGCAGAACGCGCCTGCAGGAACTGGCCAAGAAAGGCGGCGCTAAAGAAAAACTTATGCTACAAGCACAAGAAAAAATTGACGATTATTTATCTTCCATACAGATTGCAATCACTATGACAAGCCTTGCCCTTGGTTGGGTGGGCGAGCCAAGTGTCGGCAAACTTTTAAGTTGGCTTTTGCCAAACATTGTGCCATTTTTACCGACGGCATTATTATATACAATTTCCTTTATATTATCTTTCCTTATAATAACATCACTCCATGTTGTTTTTGGCGAGCAGGTGCCAAAATTATTTTCAATAAAATATCCGGAAAAAACTTTGGCTTTTGTAATTGTTCCTTTACATTATTTTTATATAATGACACGCTGGTTTAGAAAATTCCTTGTTTATATTGCTTATAAAACTTTTTCTTTAATGGGTATTGACCCGCACGCAAAAGAAGCGCCTATTTCGCAAGAAGAATTAAGGATGATGTTTTCCTCTTCTCAAGAGGGGGGCAAACTTTCACTTAGGCGCTTAATGATGTTTGAAAATCTTTTTGATTTTGAACAAGTTAAATTAAAAGAAATTATGACGCCAAAAGCCAAAATTTCCGCCTTAAAAAAAGGCAATACCTGGCAAGAAAATCTTGCCATAATCAATGCGCGCAAATATTCCAGATATCCTTTATATGAAAAAACTATTGACGACGCAACGGAATATGTTTTAGTTAAAGAAATGTCTTTGGAAGTTATCACTAAGCGCGAAGCACCTATTGAAGAAAAATATACCTACCCGCTTTTAAATCTTGATGAAAATACTTCAGTTGAAAGTGCTTTAAGAGAGTTTCAAAAAACGCGCCGCCACCTTGCCTTTGTGCGTAATTCTAAAGATGAGGTTTGCGGGCTTGTTTCCTTGGAAGATGTTTTGGAAGAACTCGTCGGCGAAATACGCGATGAATATGAAAAGCAGCCGCTTTTCCTTTTGAGTAATTTTTTGGTGGCAAATGCTTCCGTTCCTAATTTAAAAGCGACGGAAAAATTTGCCTGCTTTGACGAAATTTTAGATTCTATATATAAAGAACATCCCGTTTTTTCAAAAGAACAGGCAAGCGATTTTATTAAACAGCGCGAAAAATTAATGTCCTGTGCTTTAGCTAAAGGCGTGGCTTTCCCGCATGCAAGAATTGCAAGCCTTCCAAAAGCAATGGTGGCAATTGGCGTTAGCAAAAAAGGTATTATTTTTAATGAAGGCCAAGCCCCCGTCAATTTGATATTCTTAATTTTAACACCTTTTAAAGAGCCGGCAGCACAACTTAAAATTTTGGCGGAGCTTGCCTCAATTTCCCAAAACAAAGTTGTTAAAGATAGAATTTTAAAAGCAAAAACTTCTGCTGAAATTGCGGAAATTATTTTAGCTTTTGAAAACACCGTTCCCGATTAAAATATAATTCACTACTTTTTACTAATATCCCTTCTTAAAAAATAAGAGAGGAGAGTTTTTATTTCCTATTTTTTGTGCTACTCTTTTTATAAAAAACAGCATATAGATTAATTTCGCAAAAGCAAAATATAAAGCATAACCCGTAGGACGGAGAGTTAAAAAACTTGATTTTCAAAAAAAAAAAAATACAATTTAAATTGTTAAGTCTAATAAATAATAGGAGAAAAAACATTTATGAAATCAAGTAGAGCATTTACACTTATTGAATTACTCGTCGTAGTCTTAATAATCGGTATTTTAGCGGCTATCGCCGTGCCGCAATACCAAAAAGCTGTTTTAAAAGCTGATTTGCATAGAGGTATTAATTTGGTGGAAAGTCTTTATCAAGCCCAACAGGCTTATTTCTTAGCCCACGGTGAATTTGCAACAGATATTGATGAACTTGATGTCCTTATCCCTAAAGATGAGTCTTGTCAAAAAATTGATGCTTCTGTTTATCAATGTGATTATGGCAGAGTAGGTTTTTTTGATAATATTGCTAATGTCCAATTCCAAAATAAACCTTATATAGAAAATGTATCCAGAGCAGATATTGCTTATTTGCACACCTTAAAAGATGATCACAGAGAGTCTTTAGGATGGACTTTACAAGCAGATACAAGATATTGTTTTGCTAGGCCAGAATCAATATCTCAAGAAGTTTGCCAAAATATAGGTGGAATTTATTTCGGGGATATGGGAACAACTTGGATAGTTTACGAAATAAAATAGATTCTTTTTTCCTTTAAAATTTTTATATCTACACGCCACAGTATCTGCTCCATAATTGGTATAATATATTTATGACGACATATTTATCACCGGTGCAAGCCCTGTGGGCTTCTTTATTTATTACGGCTTTTTATCCGATATCGGGCAAAATGGCAAATGGCTTTGTTTCCCCGGGTATTTTGTTATTTTTAAGTTCGGTTGTTTGTTTTCTTATTTTCTTGCCGTGGCTACTTAAATCTAATCAATTAAAGGAATTATTTAAAGGCCAAAATGCCAAATCTTTAATGGCTATAGGGCTTTTTAATACGGCTTTACCTTTTTTATGTGCGTTTGTGGCTTTACTTTGGACCACGCCTTCAAATGCGGCAATTTTAAACCAAACGGAATTAATTTATTCCTTAATTTTAAGTTGGATATTTCTTGGCGAAAGACCAAATAAAAAACAATTAATCGGCAGCGCTTTACTTTTAATCGGCGTTATAATTATTTTAATGCAAAACCGCTGGACACCGAAATGGAAAGGGGATATTATTGTTCTTTCAAGCGTGTGGCTTTATCAGGTGGGCCATATTTTTGCCAAAAAAATGCCAAAGGAGTTATCGCCTGAGTTCATTACAGCCGGCAGAGCATTTTACGGCGCAATTTTTTTAATTCCGCTTACATTTTTATTAACCTTTATCGGTGTGCCGGTGGTGGTAAAACCGGTTTTAAAAAGTTTTTTAATCATACTTTATTTAGGTGCTGTTTTTAATACTTTTGGCAATATGTTTTGGTATAGAGCCATTAGAAATATGGACCTTTCAAAAGCAACTGCTGTTATTTTATCTTACCCTGTTTTTACTTATATAATATCTGTTGCTTTAGGTATGGAAAGCGTGTCCGCTTGGCAAATAACAGGGCTTGTTTTTGCTTTAAGCGGCGCATATTTACTAACAAGAGTTATAAGAGGTAAAAAATGAAACTTGTATTATTTGATATTGACGGAACAATTTTAAACACAGGGGCAAGCGGCGTTAAAACCCTTGATAGAGTTATTTACGAAAAATACGGCAAAAAAGCCGTTTATGATATACAAAATATCGTCGGTATGCCTGATAAACATAATTTTAGTTATATGTATGAGGCAACCTTCAATAAAAAACCCACAACAAAAATGATGCAAGATTTATTAAAGGCCTATCTTGCCGCTTTACCGGGCGAAATTAAAGAACAAATTAAAAATAAAAAATACAGACTTATTACCGGTATTGAAAATTTCTTAAAAGAACTTTCAAAGCATAAAGATATTGTTTTAGGTCTTGCCACCGGCAATAGCGAAGAAGCCGCAAGAATTAAACTTGAACCTGCCGGCTTAAATAAATATTTTACAACGGGCGGCTTTGGCTGGTGCGCAAATAATCGTGCCGAAATGCTTGCAAAAGGCGTTAAAAATGCCTCTAAAAAATATAAATATAATTTTAAGCCCGAAGAAGTTTTTATTATCGGCGACACTCAGCATGATGTTATGGCAGCAAAAGCAAACGGATACCACAGCGCCGTTGTTTTAGAAGCATCCCTTGCACCTAAAGATAAACTTTTGCGTGCCGCAGCCGAACTTGAAGCAAAAGATTTTACCGATATTAAACTTTGGTATATGTGGCTTGGCTTAACAGAGGACCCAAAAGGTGTTAAAAAAGGTTCTTATATTATGCCTGCAAGTGCAATAGAACATGTGTTTTTCAGCAGAACAGGTATTGATGAAGAAAGTCTTAAAAAATTCAGAATTAAAAAATATGAAGATTTGGAGAGCGGCACATTATGGTAAATGAAAATTGGCACAAAAGCGCAACAAATTTTATTAATGAACTTGCCTCTGATAAGCCTGCCCCGGGCGGCGGTGCTGCCGGTGCAATTTGCGCGGCCACAGGCTCGTCGCTTTTGCTTATGGCAATTTCAATTACTTTAAAAAAGCCGGAATTACCGCAAGAAACAAAAACTATTTTAAAAAATTCTTTAGATAATTTAACTAAACTTAAAGAAACACTTTTAATTTGCGCTAAGCAAGATGCTTTGGCTTATGAAAATGTGTCTAAGGCAATAAAGCTGCCAAAAACAAATCAAGAGCGCACAACTTGTTTGCAAACAGCTTTAAAAGAAGCCGCACTTGTGCCGGTAAACTGCGCAAAAGAAATTATTAAAGTTATTGAAATATCCGAAGCGGTAAAAGATAAAATTTCAAAAGCCATAATATCTGACGTTAACTGCGCAAAAGAACTTTTAAAAA
>JAZKZM010000120.1:0-3664 GCA_045612685.1 Elusimicrobiaceae bacterium | reverse complement strand
GGTGAAATTGAAACCATCGGCTTTATGACCAGCTCTAAAGACGAAAATGGCACAAAAAATGTTGCAAACAGAACACTTTTTGGTGTCAGTGCAGACCTCGTTGAAGATGTCCGCGCAAACTTAACCTTCGCTTATACCAATGTTTGGGGCGGTGCAGAAGGCGCTCCTGTTTCTGAAGAATATGATGAATACGGCTATACCGGTGAAGGTTATTTACAAAAAATCCGCGTTGCAGAAGCCAACGTCGTTGTCAGCAATATTTTTGGTGCTTTAGAAGCCAAAATCGGCCGCCAATTCTACGGCAATGAAGATAGCCCTGTAATGTATATGGGTCCCAAACATAACGTATATGCCGGACTCAATGATTTAGATTCCTTAGATGGTGCTTTATTAACCTATCAAGGTGATTCTTTAGCAGTTTCTGCTTTCTATGCTCAATTAGCTGATCAAGATAATGATCCATACAACCCTATTGAACATGCAAGAATGACAGGCTTAACCTTTGATTATGCCTTCAACAACAATTTAACCGCCGGTGTTTACTGGTATGATTTACTCGACCAAAACTGGGATCAAGACCACTATGGTATTTGGGGTGGTAAAGTTGCCTATCAAAACGAAGAAGCCAAACTCGGTGTTGAATATGCTAAGAACTATTTAGGCCATGTCTTCGGTCATAACAATGAAGGCTGGATGTTAAAAGTTGACGGCGCTTTAAACCTTGATATGGAAAAAGTCGCTTTAACCCCCAGAGTTAGCTACTATCATGAAGAAAAAACCTTCATTGAAAATGGTAACTACTATCCTGGTATCATCTTTGGTAATATGAAAGCTATGATGGAAGCTGACGTACCTGGTCTTTTTGTTGATTACCAAATCTTAAATGCCGGTATTGACTTCGGCTTTAAAGCTTTAGAAAAAGTTACCTTCTCCTTTGATTACCTCAACATTAAAGTTGAAAATAGCTGGGGTGGTAACGAATATGATTTAACAGCCAAATATCAACATAACGATTATGTCGCATTCACACTCGGTGGCGGTGTTATGGCAAATATGTCTAACACCTCTGATGCTTATGGCGCACAACTCGGTATGTTAATTAAATTCTAAGTAAGTAAATTCTACATTAGAACCGCCCTCACAGAGGGCGGTTTTTTTATTGCTTCAGCTTTTTGGTAAATTAAACAGAGCAAATATTTTGCGAGTATTTTTGAGGAAATTTTAATTAGTTTTTATTTTATAAAAACGATTTTTCAAATGAGGTATACCCCGAGTGGGTGGCAACCCCGTGTATCCGAAATTTGAAAAAAATTAAAATTTACCAAAAAGACGACGCAAAATGATATAATAGAGTTATGGAAAAAAATACACAAAACATACAAAATCAAGGTATTGTAAATAAAGCAGTTTTAGCAGTTAAAAACCACAAGAAGGCCGTAATAATCGGCGTTGCTTGTGTTATTGCGTTTGGCGCAATTATCGGCGGAGTGCAAACCTATCAGCAAAAGAAATACCAAAAACTTTGGAGCGATTTCTTTCTTGCCCAGTTAGCTATTGAAAAAAGTAAAGATAATATTGATTTATCTGCTTTGGAAACTTTTGTTTCTAATAATAAAAATACTGCAGCCGGAGCTGAGGGCGCTATGATGCTTGCCGAATTTGCTTGGGAAAACAAAGATTATCAAAAAGCAGAAGGTTATTATATCCAAGCCGCCCAAGTTAAAGAATTTGAGCCCTTGGCAAATGCCGCTTTAATCGTTGCAAAACTTGCCCAAAATAAATATGACGAAGTTGTTTCTATGGCAAATGATTTTGCAAAAGATTACGGCACACACTTTGCCTTTACGCAAGTTTTGCAAAATAAGGCCTTAGCCCTTGAATTAAGCGGCAAAACCGCTGAAGCAAAAGAAGTTTACACCCAAATTATCCAGCAAGAGCCAAGCGGTTATAATGCTTTATTTGCCGAAAATAAACTTAGAACTTTAAAATAGTTTAATTTATTTTAAGCTAAAAAAATCCCTCTATTTAAAAAAGGGGGATTTTTATTTTTTATATAATTGGTATAATAAAAGTATCAGTAATCTACACAAAAAGGAAATCAGTAAAATGAAAAACAGTCATAAACTTTTTAATTCTATGGCCCAACTTGTTGCTGAGCAATCCACTTGCTGCCGTCTTAAAGTCGGTGCGGTTCTAGTTAAAGATAACAGAGTTATCAGTATGGGTTTTAACGGAGTAGCCAGCAAGCAGGAACATTGCGAAGATATTTTTAAGAAAATCTACAAAGAAAAATATAAAAACCAATTTGCTACCCTTGAAGATTTTTTAAAGAGTAAAGAGTTTTATGATATGCACGGCCAATTTTCAAATGATAATGAACTCCACGCCGAGCAAAACGCCATTTTATTTGCAGCCAAAAACGGTATCTCAACAAAAGGGGCGCATATTTATATAACCCTTTCGCCCTGCACGCATTGTGCAAAGATTATTACCGCTGCCGGTATAGAAAAAGTTTACTTTAGCGAACTTTACGACCGCTCCCAAGAAGGTATAAATTTGTTAAAGAAAAATAATATCCCCTGTGAACAATTAAAGTTTTAATATTATTTTTGAATCGTAAAAAATCCCTCTCTTAAAAAAGGGGGATTTTCTATTTTATCTTTTTGAAAACACACAAGCGCAATATTTTTGATTGTATAAATTTAACTCTTTTATAAGCGTAACCCTGCGCGCTTCAAGCCCGCCTTTGCGCCAATTGGTAAAATCATAAGCAATACCGACGGCTTTTGAAACTTCCTCGGCGCAAGCATTAATCTGTTCCAAGTTTTTATAACGGGAAACACCTAATACCGAAGTAAAACACTCAAAACCATTTTCTTTGGCATATTCTGCCGCTTTTTTTAGACGAAGACTAAAGCATAAAGAACATCTTTTGCCTCGCTCGGGCTCACTTGCAAAACCTTTTGTTGCTTCAAGCCAGACTTGCGGCTCATAAGGCATATATATATAAGGTATATTGAAAAAATCGCAAAGCCGTTTATTTTCCCTTGCTCTTAAATCGTGTTCTTCCTTTGTATCAATATTTGGATTATAAAACATAACGGCAGCCGGCCTTTTTGTCTTGGCAAAAAACTCCACAACGCCGGCGCTGCAAGGAGCACAGCAAGATAAAATTAAAGTTTTCTTCATTTATTTTTATTTGCAGATTTTACTTCTTTAGGATAACCGATAGGATGATTCAAAACAAGTTCAAAACCCTTTTCAAGTTGTAAAATTTTTGTAAAGTCTTCCCTTGGCATAGAACTCTGCGGAACGGTGGCAAGCCCCATAGCACTTGCAAATAAAGAAATGTTCTGAGATACTATACCGGCATCAATAAAACCCCAATCTTTTACACCCGGTATATTGGGGGGGATTGTTGTATTGCTAACCAAAACTAAAGTGATGGGTGCATTTCTAAGGCGGCAATTACCTCTGGAAACCTGCTTTAAAATATTTTGCTGGGCATCATAATAATAGGCCCCGTCTTTTTGGCAGACATAAATTTCAATTTCCTGTCTGTTCATAGCACTGGCGGCAGTTCTTTTGCCGTCCGGTCTGTTAACACCGTTTGCGGCCCAAAGCAAGTTTGAAAGGGTCTGCAAGTCAATTTCCTTATCGGAAA
>JAZKZM010000119.1:0-2076 GCA_045612685.1 Elusimicrobiaceae bacterium | reverse complement strand
GGTGATAGTGGTGGCCTGGACCAGCATCAAATTCATTTTTCAATTCCCGTCTTCGTTTTCCTAATCAACAAAAATATTTGATTTTTACAAAATTTTATGATATAATTATAATATAAAATATAAGGAGTATAAATATGTTAGATATTGAAAAGTTAATGAGAGAGGGTAAATCCCTTGATGAAATTGGTAAGATGGTTACTGATGAAATGAACGCTGCTCAAAAGAAACTTGATGAAGAGAGAGAAGCAGCACGAGTTGCCGCAGAAAAGAAAGCAGAAGCCGCAAAGTTATCAAAAAGAAAGACCGATGCGCGTAACGCAGCAATTACCGCACTTGCAGATTACTTTGCTTTTGTTTTGCCTATGCCAAAAGATGTAGATATGAAAGAGATTGTTGGTGAGGCTCTTGACTCTCTTGAAGAAACCATTAAGTTGATGAGCAATGTTACTGTAAAGTATAACGGCAAGACTTTTAGTATCTTTGATTTATAAGGCGGCGGCGCAGATACCAAGATCTTAAACCTAGAACACAACTTATCCAGTCAATTATCGTAAAATAAAGAGGAAGGTGGCATCCGCCGCCTTTTTCTTTTTAGCGGAAAATATTTTTCTGCAGCCCAAGTGTCTGGGCCCGGCCTCAATAGACGTCCCTATTTTCTTTATCTTTTGTTTTATATATAAATTATAACATATATTTTATTAAAAATCAATTGCGGGATTTTAAACAAACTCAAACAAAGAGGCCTATGCGAGCATAAAGTATTAAGGGGCCAGGTCCAAACAAAGAACGGGATCCCGCGGCCGTCAGCCCTGCGAGGATCTAGTTTCGGGAAAATAATAGATTTCAATCAACCTGAGAATTGATCGCATAAAATGTCAAAATGAGACTGGGTCCTGGTAAACGGAGTCAAGGCGAGCCTTGACAATCCGCAAAAATGTTAAAAATTAACAAAAAATGCTCAAAATCGTGTGATTTTGAGCATTTTTATTTCAAAATTGTCAGTTCAATGTCCTATTTTTGCAAAAAGTTTCGGTTTCCTTATAGTTTCTTGCGTTTGCCTACACCATTTTTGCAAAATTTTTACTTAAAAGGCTTTTCTTCTATTAAAATTTCGTCAAAAGGCTCGGTTCTATTAAGATTTTCGTTCATTTCTAAATAGATTTCCTTTGCTTCTTCTTCGTCCTTTGCGTAAATTATATCCGCATATACACCTTGCACATAAAATCTTTTTCTTTCTTGTTCCATATATTACCTTACCTTTTTTATTTTTGGGTGGGTGGGTTTCCCCACCCTATCCGCTTACTTTTTCTTCGGTGGTCTTTGCCTAATCAAGTCTAACTTGAAATGCTCGCCACCGCAGTCAAACTCTACCAACTTACCAACTTTCGTTATGGTTACATTTTCAAACTCTTGCTCTATGAGAAAGGCTTTCAAACTTTCCACCAAACTGTCTTTTACTTGGTCGGGTTTTCGTTCAACTTTCTTCCGTTCTTTCGTATTCTCGGCTCTTGCTTGGTGTATGGTTGCGGTTATGCGGTTTTCTTTGGCTTTCTTATCCAACTCGTTTTGTTCTTCGTTGTCAATTTTGCCGTTATCTTCGCACCATATCCAACAAGCGTCATCTTCGCTAACCCCTAAACCTTTCATTATGCGTTCAATTTCGTCTTGGGGTATTTTGACGAATTGATTTTCGTCAAGTTCATAATTGATATACTTGGTTGCCATTTGCTTATACCTACCTTTGATTTATTTTGTATATATATTATACCATACTTTTCTTCGGTTGTCAAGCATTTTTGACAACTTTTTTCAATTTTTTTTATTTTTTTGGGGGTGGGTGGTTGCCCACCCCCTACTTGCTTAATCTTCCTTTACTACGATAAAGTAGGTTTTCTTCTTGTCGGTATACTTGCCTACCTTACCGCAATCTACCAACTTTTTCAAGAGTGCGGACACCTTTTGAGTGGACACAACACCCCTTTCGTTTGCAAGTTCGGTCAAACCCTTTTCCGCAATCAACTCGCTCGTGGTTACTGCCTTACCAACGGACACAAGTGCGTTATACACAAGCTCAAC
>JAZKZM010000118.1:0-2944 GCA_045612685.1 Elusimicrobiaceae bacterium | reverse complement strand
GGGAAAGGATATTCAGATAATAACCATAGATATTTTTTAGCTTATGTTCTAACTACTGGCGAAATTTTTTGTGAAGTTCATAATACAGCTGTAGAAAGTGTAAAAAGAATGTGCAAATGATTTGGCCCGGAAGTAGCTTGTCCTAAAGAAAGCGGAACAGCATCTACCTGCTATAAAGTTTATTAATAAGTATTTTTTGTAGTAATATTGCGTGGCAGAACACTTTTGCAAAAAGTGTAGCTTACTGGTTAATTTTATGAAGTAAAATATAAAACACTTTTGTAGGACGAAGAGTTAAAAGAGCAGCAAATAAAACTCTTTTACAAAGTAAAAGTCAAAACATTTTTGTAGGACAATGAGTCAAAAAGAAAATTATTTTTCGGAAGAATCTTTTTTATCTTTTAAATTATTTTTGATATCGCCAAAACTTGCCCAGAAACCTCTTCCCACCTCCTTTACGGAGTAAAGGGCCTCGTCGGCACAATGGATAAGGTCGGCTTGTTCTTGCGAGTCATAGGGATAAACGGCAATTCCTTGGCTGATGGATAAGTGCACATCTTGCCCGTGGGTAAGTTCGGGATTCATTTTAATATCGCGGACTTTTTGGGAAAGTCTTTTTGCAATATGTTTTGCTTCTTCGGCCGTAGTGCGCGGGAGCATAATAATAATTTCATCCCCGCCGTAGCGGCAAGGAATATCAGTTTGTCTAAGACTTGTTCTGATAACTTGGCTCACTTCTTTTAAAGCTTCATCGCCTAAAAGGTGGCCGTAAGTATCATTAATAGTTTTAAAATGGTCAATATCAAGCAAGATTATAGCAAGGGTCAAATTAAATCTTTGCGAGCGGTAAATTTCCTGCGAAAGATTTTCATTAAAAAATCTTCTTAAACAAAGTTTGGTTAGCTCATCGTAATTTGAAAGTTCTTGCACTTTTTCAAAGAGTCTTGCATTATCAATAGCAAGAGCAATTTGTGTTGAAAATTGCTTTAAAGATAAAATATCTTCCTGCGAAATTTTTGCCCGTGAAAGCATATTATCAAAAACCAGCCAGCCAAGATTATTTGCCTGCATACTTAAAGGCAAAGATAAAACAATATCCGAGCTTGTTATTAACGGGCAAACATATTCCCCGCCCGGACAGCGCGCCAAAAATGCGCGGTGCATATTTTTGGAAACATCTATACTTTTAACTTCGCCTGAAAGGTCGGCGCTGTAGGCCTCATTTACCACTTGGGTTTTGGGGTCTAAAAGATACATTGAAGTTCTGTCAAAATGGAAAGTGTTTTGTATGCTTTTTAAAATTTCTTTTAAGCTATCAGCCAAGCGAAGCGAACTTGCAAAAAGTTTAGCTAGCCCGTTTAAAGCGCGCGCTCTTTCCAGCTGGGACATGTGGTAAGAATCAATTTCTATCACATTGATTTTAGAGGAAAGTTCGCTGCATAAACCAAGAATAATTTGTTTATCGCTTTGTGTAAAAACTTTATTCTTTTTAAATCTTTCAAATCTTAAAACGCCGTAGCGGCTGCGCATTTGCTGGCCGGAAGTTAGGGCTTTTAAACTTTCAAGCGGAGTTCTCCATTTAACAAGGGCGTAAATAGCGGGATAATCTAAAGTCGGTGAATCCATAAGCCCGTCTTGCAAAAACTTTGCTATTTCGGGTGAATCTTTATCAACAAAAATATTTTCCTGTAATTCAAAAATTTCGCCGTTTAAAGAAGTTGACTGTAAAGAAATAATAGATTTATCTTCTTCCCAATTAAAAAAGGAAACTCTCTGTGCGCCAAGATATTCCGCCATTATCGGCAAGGCGTGGCGCATCAAATCATCTAATGAATAAAACCTTTTAGACATTTTTCTGTAAAAATCATATAGCAAATGTGTTCTTAGCATAAGTTTTACTCTCTATATAAACTTAAAATATCGTCGGCTTCTTTTTGTTCTTTTAGCAAATATTCTTCAAGTTTAAGTTTGCTGTAAGTATTTTCAACAATATCACTTGCCGTTTTTGTCATAACTTCGCCTAGCATTTCCATTAAAGTTCCGCTTGCGATATGGTTTGGCAAAGTTCTTGCCGTGGCAAGAATTTTTGTGTAATTTTGCACGCGCGCAGGCGAAGAAATTAAGAAATTTTCAAAACTTGCCTCTAAAGCAGGGAAAACTTCTGTTATAGAAGCATATTTAATTTGATTTTCCGCAGTAGTAAGCCATTTTAATAATAAGGCTGCTTCCTCTTGATGTTGGCCTTTTATTAAGGCAAGGCAAGTGGCATCAAGATAGTTTACATAATTTGCGCCTGTTCTTGGTATAGGTAAAGTTTTAACTTCAAAATTTGCTTTTTGCCCTTCAAACATAGCAATACCCTGGCGGCGCGTCATAATCATACTTGCATAACCGGAAGATATTGTGCCAAGCGAGCTTCTTTCGCGCAAAATCGGCATATAACCTTTTAATGCAAGGGCGGAAAAATCTTCAATACCTTGGCGCGTTTGCGGCACATTAAAGCCGGAAAGGTTTTCCTTTTCATCCATCAAAAAACCACCCTTGCTCAAAATGCAAGGCAAAACGGCCCTGTGGGATAAAGAACCTCTCCAATCGCTGTTTTGCATAGGGAAATAACCTTCAATATCGCTAAATCGTTCTTTTAACATTTTGCAGGCCTCAAGCATACCTTGCCAGGTGCCCAAAAGTTCTTGCGGGTTAGAAGTTATTTGTGAAAGATGGTCTTCCCTATAATGTAAAGCCGTAATATCAAACCACCAAGGAATAGAGTAAATATCCGAAGTCCCTTTTTTATAACAATGCGGATGTAAAAGTTCCAAATAATTATCAACTCTAAAAGTTTTATCAAATTCCGTAAGATTAACCAAGACGCCTGCTTTTATTAAAAGTTCCGTCCAATAATGCGGCATTGCAATAAGATCGGGCCCTTTGCCTGAGCGGATTA
>JAZKZM010000117.1:0-5536 GCA_045612685.1 Elusimicrobiaceae bacterium | reverse complement strand
ATATTTTAGAAAGGTCTTGCTTATTTTTTTTTTTTTGATAAAGTTTATTTATAATTTAATCAAAAAAGAGGTGTTTTTATGAAAAACCAAGCGTTTACGCTTATAGAGTTATTAGTAGTTGTTTTAATTATCGGTATCTTGGCGGCTATCGCCGTTCCGCAGTATCAAAAAGCAGTATTAAAAAGCCGCTTTGCAACTATTAAAGATTTAACAAGAAGTATTGCCGAGGCTGAGGAAATCTATTTTTTAGCAAATAATTCTTATACTCCTGATGTTAGTAAATTAGATATAAATATTCTAACACCAAATTCTTCTACAGTAGATTCAGAAAATGGTAATTATATATATTCTTGGGGTAATTGTAGTATAGAAGCAAAAGGAACCGGTCATAATATAGTTTATTGTATATTGCTAAAAGAACAAAATTCAACGGATACAACTTTAGGCAACCGCATAATGTCTTATTGGATAGCTTTTAAAAATTGGAATAATGATTCTGTCCTTGGCAAAAGGGCATGTTATTCTTATGGAAGTGATTTAGCTTCTATACAAGACCAAATTTGTCAGGCAGAAACAGGTGCAGCTGCTGCGGAATATTCTGATAACTATTTACGCAGATGGTTTTATGACTAAAATATTCTATATTTGATTTTCTACAAATAAAAAACCGCTCTATTAAAAAATAGAGCGGTTTTATCTTTATAAAAAGATTTTATTTTGCTTCTGTTGCTGCGTCTGTTTCAGTTTCAGTTGCTGCTACGGGTGCCGGGGCAACATTTTCGGCATTAACTTCTTCCTTAACCGTTTGGCTGCCGGGAGTAAGTTTTGCCTTTTCTTGAAGTCTGGCTGCTTTGCCGGAGAGTTTTCTTAAGTAGTTAAGTTTAGCTCTGCGGACTTTGCCGACTTTCAATACTTCAATTTTTTCAATTCTGGGGGAGTGTAAGGGGAAAATTCTTTCCACACCCACGCCGAAGGAAATTTTGCGAACGGTAAAGCTTTCGCTAATGCCGCTGCCGCGTCTTGACATAACAACGCCGTCAAAATTTTGGATTCTTTCGGTATCGCCTTCAACGACTTTGACTGATACTCTTAAAGTATCACCGGCTTTAAAATTGGGGATACCTTTTTTTAATTGTTGTTTATTATCTATATTCATTTTTTTCTTCCTCTTGTGTCTTTTTTTGCAGGGACTTTGCTTGTTTTGAGAGGTCTATTATCAAGCAAATCAGGCCGAAACTTTTTAGTAATTTTTAAGGCCTCCTCTTCCTGCCATTTTGAAATTTCTTTATGATTTCCGCTTAACAAAACTTTCGGCACTCTTCTTCTGCGCCAAACTTCAGGGCGGGTATATTGCGGCGCTTCAAGAAGGTTATTTTCAAAACTTTCTTTTTGCGCAACATCTTCTTTAACGAAGGTGCCCTTTTGAAGTCTTGTTATGGCATCTATCATCACGCAAGCGGCAAGCTCGCCGCCGGTAATAATAAAATCGCCAAGGGAAACTTCTAAATCAATTTCAGGGTATATTCTTGCGTCTACACCCTCATAATGCCCGCAAACTATAATTAAATGCCTTTTTTTAGCCAATTTTTTGGCTAAAGTTTGGTCAAAAACTTTGCCGCGGGGGCTTGTCATAATTATAAAAGAACTTTTCTTTTTAAGTTTTTTGATAGACTGATACAGTGGCTCTGCCATCATTAACATTCCGCTTCCGCCGCCGTATGGTCTAGCATCAACTGATTTATGTTTATCTTTTGCAAACTCTCTTGGGTTTTGGTAATTGATTTTTATTACGCCTTTTTTCCTTGCTCTGCCTATTATACTGCTATTAAGCGAGGCTTCCATAACTTCGGGGAAAAGGGTAATAATATCAATTTTCATATCAAAGAGCGTTTAGTCTTCTAACTTCAAAGAAACTTTTTTGTTTGCCTTTGAAGCACTTGCGCTAAGGATAGTTCTGACTGCTTTAATAATGCAGCCGTCTTTACCTATCACTTTGCCTTTATCTTCCGGCGCAACGCGCGCGTTTAGATAAACATTATTTTGTTCTTCCTTCATTTCAACAACTACACCCTCTTTATTGAGGGCCAAAGATTTAAGCAAATAAAGGGCTAAGTCTTTCATTTAAGATACTCCGCTTATTTGCTTGCTTTTTTAATTAAGCTTGCCATGGTTTTAGAAGGCACTGCGCCGACTTTAACCCAATGGTTTAATCTTTCTGTATCAAGTTTAATTTGCTCATTTTCTTTTAAGCAGGGATTAAACGTTCCTAACACTTCTTTTGCTTGAGAGCCGACTGCGCTTCTCTTTTCTGCAACGACGATTCTGTATTGCGGTTGGGAGCGTTTGCCTGTTCTCTGAAGTCTGATTACCACTGACATTTACTTATTCCTCCTACTAATTATTTAGCCAAAGCCGCATTTCTGATATCGGCAATAGCTTGTTTTATATCTGTTTGAGCGAAAATTGCCGCCCCGGCCACAAGTGCTTGTGCGCCGGCCTCGCGTGCAATTTTGGCTGTTTGGCAGTTAATACCGCCGTCAACTTCCACTAAAATATTATGTTCCTTTGCAAGTTTTGAAACTTGGCTTATTTGTTCCTTGCTTTGGGGCAAAAACTCCTGCCCGCCAAAGCCGGGATAAACGGACATAACTAAAATCAAATCAAGTATATCTAAATAGGGAACTAAAGTTGCCGCAGGAGTATCGGGCTTTATTGATAAACCGCACCAAAGGCCTGCCTTTTTAATTTGCTTTAAAGTTTCCCTAATATTGCCCCTTGCTTCGGCGTGTATTGTTAAAGCGCTTGCACCTGCCTTAATAAAGGGCTCAATAAATTTTTGCGGTTCTTGCACCATCAAGTGAACATCTTGCGGTATCTTAACCATCTTATCTAAGCATTTTACAACTGCCGGGCCAAAACTTAAATTCGGCACAAAGTGCCCGTCCATAATATCAATATGCAACCAATCGGCTTTGGCTTCCTGAGCAAGTTTAACTTGCTCACCAAGGCAGGTTAAATCGGCCGATAATATTGACGGCGCGATATAAACCTTATCTTGTTTTAGTTGCGGCATTGGTATCATATTATCTCATCTCTTTTTCGCGGACCAAAATGCCGTCAACATAAATCCTAAATGTTGCCAGTCCGCCGTAAGGAACATTCAAGTCTATCTTAGAACCGGGTTGTTTTGCTTCGTTTAAAATCTCTCTTTCACCCAAAGAATCTTTGACGATAATTTTAACCATATTATCATTTTTACCTTGCGGCAATTCATAATGGATATGGTGCACCTTTTCATTTTCCTGAACGGGGCGCGTGCTAACAACAACGCTAATCGTGCTTTGCGGTGCCATTTCGCTATCAGGTTCGGGCTTTTGCTCGGTAATAGTGCCGTTGGGGAAGGGGGAATTTCTATCTTCCTTAATTTCAACTTGCATATTTTCGGCCGAAGCCCACAAGTTAACATCAGCAAGTTTTTTGTGGCGGAAATCCGGCACTAAAGTTAAATTAGAAGGCGGCAACCCGCTTGAAACAACCAAATTGACCGCTTGGCCTTTATCTAAAGTTTCACCCGCGGCAGGTTCTTGGCTGATAATTGTGCCTTTTTCTGCCGTCAAAGAATAAGCCGTTTCTTTCGTTCCTACTGATAAGTGATTTTGCCTTAAAAGCAGTTCTGCATTTCTAAGCGGTAAATTAACAAGGTCCGGCACGGGTATATTTTCGCTGCCTTGGCTGATATAAACGCGGATAACTTTGCCTTCTCTAACGGTTGTGCCGGCGGCGGGTAATTGCCTGATAATAGTGCCGGCCGGCAAGTTTGCATCAAACTCAGCACCGATTTTGCGTAAAGCAAGTTTTGGTCCTTCAAGCAAGTCCAAGGCCTCAACAACTTTTTTATTTGTTATATCAGGCACGCGGACCTCTTTTCTGCTATGGACCAAGGCGGAAAACGCCCAATCAAAAGAAACAAAAGCAATTGCCCCTAAAAATAAAGCAATAAGTCCCAAAATCAAAATAACTTTGAGAATACTTTTTGCCACTATCGGTTTATCTTCTAAAAACTCATCAAAATTTTTTAGTTCTTTAACTTTCTTTTCACTCATAACTTTTTATAAAAAAACTTCACTGCCCGCCTTAAAACTTCTGCCATTGGCATAATCTTTGGCGGACATTGTGTTTTTACCTGCGGGGCGCACTTTTTCTATCAGCAAAACACCCTCTATACATTGTATAAAAAAACCGCCCTCTTTTACAATAGATACTAGCGTGCCTGCTTTGCCTTGTTTTGTTGTGTGATTTTCCTTAAGCAAAGTGGTTTTTAAAATTTGGACGGCTTGCCCTTGCGGCGTTAAGGCGCGCGCATAGCCGGGCATTGCACTTGCAAGCCCTCTAACTTTGCCGTGTATTTCGCGCGCGGTCATTTTGGTAAAATTTACAAAACACTCTTCTTTTTGAATTGTCGGCGCTAAACTTGGCGTGCCGATTTGTTCTTTTTGAATAATTTTACCTTGCGCGACATCTTGCAAAACTTCTTTTGTTGCCTCAAGGCCAAGATTAGTTAGTTTTTCAAAAAGGGAAATAGAGTTTTCCTGCGGTAAAATTTCGGTTTCTTTTTGGGCGGCAATTTTGCCTGTATCAAGGCCTTCGTCTATCCAAAAGAGCGAAACGCCTGTTTTTTCTTCATTATTAAAAAGCGTATATTGCACCGGGGCTGCACCGCGATATTTTGGCAAAAGCGAAAAATGGACATTTAAAATACCGTATTTTAGGGCTTCAAGTGCCGGTTTTCTAAAAATTTTGCCGTAAGCCACGGCAAGGCCTAAATCGGCTTTTAAAGCGGCAATTTGCGGCACAATATCTTTAAATTTTTCAGGGCTCATAACGGGGAGTCCAAGTTCAAGCGCACGTTTTTTTACTGGGCAAGGTTTAATTTCAAGCCCGCGGCCAAAAGGTCTATCGGGCTGGGTAATCACAAGTAAAACCTCAGTCGTTTTTGCAAGTTCTTCTAAGAAAGGAACAGCCACGCTTGGCGTGCCAAAAAATATAGTTTTTAACATAACTATATTTTACCATTTCTTTTTTTGACTAAACAACCTTCCTACAAAAGTGTTCTGGCTTTTGCTTTGCAAAAGAGATTGTTAAAGAAATTTGCACTTTATTTGTTTTAAAAAATAAAATAGTGAAAGTTTAGATAAAACTTATCTTTTTGAAGTATACCAACAGCTTGTGTCATTGGGACAATCTGCAGAAACTCCTGTTTCTTGTTTGCAAATTTTATTGCATAAATCTGTTGTGTCGCTAGAGAAGCATACACAAGCTTTCTTTTTTGGAGCCGGACCAAAATCAAAGAAATAATAATATCTTAGTTGAGTTGAACCTATATATATATCGCAAGCTGTGCCACCATTAGTTTTTTCAGTCCATGCATAGCAATTAGTATTGTTTGGTTTGGTTATATCTAAATCATTAATGTTGTTAGTATAGTGTCCATTTGCTAGATAATATGCTTCTTCAGCTTCGGCAATAGATTGAACAA
>JAZKZM010000116.1:0-2346 GCA_045612685.1 Elusimicrobiaceae bacterium | reverse complement strand
TGATCGGCGAGGCTGGTAAAGAGGTTGTAATGCCTCTTGAGAATAATACGGGCTGGATTGATAAGCTCGCAAACAAGTTAAGCACCAAGTGTGGCCCTACGAGTAAAACCTATAATATTACTAATAAATTTGACCGTATGGAAACAAGCCGCCACGCATTGCACAAGGCAAATCTTGAAACCAAGCGCATATTAAAGGAGGCCTAATATATGCAGCTCACACTAATAAATAAAAGCAATCAAATATTAGACCTCCTTAACAACCGAGATAAATTTATATTATCGGGTGCAGAGGGCTTGCACGGTATAGAAACCAATATAGCCGAGAGCGAAACCCCGTATACAGACGGCTCAACGGTTGAAAGCGTTAAAGCTCTGCCGAGAGGTATAGAGCTAACCTTTACTTTGAGAGGGAATATAGAACAGAGCATAGAGTATATATCGAGCATTGTTAAGAGTAAGCAGCTTGTAACATTGCGAGAAATAAACGGCGAGAGGGATATAAGCATAAAAGGCATTGTTACTGTACCGCCTTACTCTCGTATGTTGCAATCTTGTAAGCTCACGGTAACGGTATATTGCACGCAGCCTTACTGGGAAAATGTAAATTATATCGTTGAAACGATAAGCGAGTATATAGATCTTTTATACCTACCAGCCGAGGGGCAGCATTTTACAGAAACGGGCAGACCGTTTGGCGCAATAGATACAAGCTTAACAAAGAGCTTTGTAAATACGGGCGATACGGCGGTAGGTATGCTTATTACTATTGTTGCGCTCGGCCAGGTTGTAAAGCCTCGTATAAGTTGCAGCACGGGCGAGCAAAACGGTTGGTATATGAGGTTAAATTTAACCTTAAAGGCTGATGATGAGCTTGTAATAAGCACCGTAAGAGGCGATAAATATATAACCATAAACGGCGAGGAAACATACAACGGCGAGCCGATCCTTAATTACCTGGAGTGGCAAGGTAATGAATGGTTGCAGCTTGAAACGGGCGAAAACACCTTTAGCGTTACCACCGAGGACGGTGCAACAAATAGTTTTGTGCATTTCTCGCTCATTTATAAAGGTAGGTACGAATAATGATACCTTACTTGGAAATACGAGATAAATACACCCTTAAAGCTCTTGCACCCGTAGAGCCGCAAGAGTGCTGGCTTGAGTTGAGCTATCAAGATGTAGGAGAGTTTGAAATATTTTGCCGAGCCTCGCAAAAAAATTTAAAAGTTTTGCAAAAGGGCCGTTATGTAACGATACCTAATAAGCGCTTTATCTGGGTTATTACCTCGGTGCAGTACACTTTTACGGCTGGCGGCGCACGAATGATAAGCGCAAGAGGCTACGAGGCAAAATGGCTGCTTTCTAAGCGGTGCATCTTAACACCCAAAGAGTTACAAGGCACGATTACAAATGCTTGTTACGGCCTTGTAAATCACGCATTAGGAACGGGCGCAGATGCGGCCCGTAAAATCGTAGGCTTTACGGTAGATACAAACGATCTGCTTATAGATATAAGCGGTACACAAGCGCCGAGAGGCAATTTAATGGAGTATGTAAACCCGTTGCTCAAGCAATATAATTGCGGCTCTATTGTAGAGTTTGAGGGCGGCGCTCTTAAATATAGGATATTTACGGGCAATGTTAAAACCAGTAGCGTAAAATTTGCGCAGAGCTTAGATAATTTGCTTGCAAGCGATTATTTAACAGACGATGCCAAAAAGGCCACAAATGCACTAATAGTTAGCACGGTTGACGATGTGGACTATACGCAAATTTACGATACGGGCGCAACGGGCATAGATCGGGCCGAGATCCTTGTAGAAAGCAATATTTCTACCAAGTACGAAGATGCTAACGGCACGGAGCAAGAAACTACCCCAGATAGCGCATTATATCAAGGTTGGTTAAGGGAAGAGGGCAAAAACAAGCTTACCGAGCATATCACCGTAGAAGAGATAAGCGGCGAGATTGATATAGCAAACTCAAGCTATACCTTTGATGTAGATTTCTTTATAGGCGATATGGTAAGGGTGCAAGACGAGTATTTTAATTTTTATGTAAATACTAAAATATCAAAATACACATTTAAGCAAGATGCCAACGGCTACGGCGAAGAGGCAGAGTATGGAGGTTAAACAATGAGCAAAGCACTATTTTTTAACGCATTGCCAGATAGCACAAGCCCTACGGGGTACGATAGAAACTATAACGCAGACGATATAAGCGATTTTTTGAGTATGGTTTGCGATACGGGAGTAGTTAAAACTAACACCGTAAGCACCGAGCCGCAAGGCTTAAAGGTTGTAGCGGCAAGCGGTATGACGATCAATGTTAACGCTGGTAA
>JAZKZM010000115.1:0-4729 GCA_045612685.1 Elusimicrobiaceae bacterium | reverse complement strand
CAAAATCCTTGCAAAACAATTTGCTCTGCTTAGGCCTAATTTGAAACAAAAATTTATAAATTAAGTATAATATTGTTATCAGTAAAACTTATGTTAAGGAGAAACTAATGAAAAAATTAGTATTAGCAGTAGTTGCAGTATTTGTCGCCTCTGCCGCTTTTGCAAGCGATTGGGGCTTAGGTCTTAAACTCGGCGCAGGTCAAAATGACCCCAAAACCTTGAAAGACTATCACGATGCTTTTGGTGGCGAACTTGACGAAGGTTATGGCATTTTTGGTATTGAAGGTCAATATGAATGGGCTTTGAGCGAAACAGGCAAACTCGGTCTTAGACTTGGTGTTGATGTTTATGGCGATAATGAAGTCAAAGCCGGTCCATATAAAATTACAGAAAGCACTTATGGTATTCCTTTAACCGTTTATTATAGATGGGATAAAGGCGTAAAAGCCGTTAGCTACTATGCCGGTGCCGGTGCAACTTATATGAGAACTGAAGCTGAAATGGGGACTGAAAAAGACCATAAAGCCAAAGTTTTTCCCCATGTTGTTGCAGGCGCAGAATATAGATTTACCCAACTTTTTGCTTTAGGTCTTGAAGCAAAATATAATATTTCTGCCAAAATGGAAAAAGACGGCTATAAAACCGACCGCAGCGGTATCAGCGGTGCTTTAGTCTGCAGATTCTATTTCTAATTTTTTAGAAACAAGAAAAACAAAAAACCCCTCGTTTTTAAGCGAGGGGTTTTTATTTGGTAGAAATATTTATTTATAATTCCAAATGGTAAGATAATTATTACCAGATCCACCTTCAGCATTAGGAGTATTCCTATTTGTTTCTTGTTGACATAATTTATATTGAGCGGAAGAAGTATCATTACCATAAGCAACACATTGGCGCAGAGGAGTAGTGATACTGGGATGATTATTAAAAATAAGTTGATATTCCATGCGAATATCATTATTTTTACAATATACTAAACTATTTTGTTTTTCAATGCTGCAAAAACCCCAAGGGTATTCTTGAGTATTGCCGGTTCCATTGCCAAGGGAAATATCTAATTCCGGTAAAGTTGCGGCATATTCATTGTGTGCCAGATAATAAACTTCCTGCGCATTTTTGATAGAATGGGCTAACTCTTTCATTGTGGAATAACGGCTTTTTACAACTGAAACTTGATACTGCGGCACGGCAATTGCTGCCAAAATGCCGATAATTAACACGACGACTAACAACTCAATAAGTGTAAAACCTTTTTTTGTAAACATTTTTGTTTTCTCCTATTTTTTGAACTACCCATATTTTATTTTTTTTTTTTTGAAAATCAAGTAGCAGCGGGGGTAAGATATTTTGGCAAGTAAAAGTCAAAAATGATAAAATATAAATAAGAAATCTTTTTAGATTCCGGGATGGTGTAATGGTAGCACAAGCGCCTCTGGAGCGTTTAGCCTAGGTTCGAGTCCTAGTCCCGGAGTTTTTTTATTGTCAATTTTATTATTTTTTAAGTAAGAGTTTTATTTAGAAGTATTTTCTAAGATTTTATTTGCCAAGGCGTCAATAAAGCCTTTTTCCTGCAAAGCAGTAATTTCTTTTAAAGTAGCATTTGCTTGCTTATTTTTGCCAAGGTTTTTATAAGCAATATATTTTATAAATAAAGCAAGGCGGTTATGGGGGTGGTCTTTTAAATAATCTTGCGCCATTTCAAGCCCTTGCTTTGCTTTAGATTTTTCATAAGCGGTCCAAAGGGAATAGGCTAAATAAATATCTTCTCTATTAATATCCATAAGCCACGCGTCGCGGATAGTTAAAAGGGCTTTTTCAAGTTTGCCTTGGCTCTTATAGATTTTAGCAATTAAAAGTTTGGTATCAGGTGTTTCTTTTTGTTCAAAAGATATCAAGGCAAGTTCAAGGGCGGGTGCAAAATTATTTGCCATATAATTGCTTAAAGCATAATTATAATAAACATTTGCTGATTGGGAATTAGTTAGTTCTATATACTTTTTAAAATATTCACAGGCTTTTGTATGAAAGCCTTCTTTCAGCATTGACTGGGCTAGGCCTAAAATCGCTCTGGAATTATTTTTATCAAGACTTAAAACATATTTATACTCTTCTATAGCGCGGGTGTTTAAATCGCAAATATAATAAACCTCGGCTAAGGTTAAGCGCAGTCCGGTATCTTTGGGGTAAAACTCTAAAGCTTCACTTAAAGTCAGCATTGCTTTATCATATTCTTCCATAGCAATATAAGAATCTGCAATTAAAACATAAGCTCTTTTTATTCTTCTTTTAGGAGCATCTTTTAAGGTAAAATCTTTCATTAGGCGGATAGTTTCGGTATAATTTTCCGCTGCGAAAGCCTCGCGTGCTTTAGCGATTTGTTCTTTTTGCTCGGTTCTGCCTTTTAAGCCAAAAATAGCATTTGCGTTTAAGGCCATAAGTAAAAAAGAAATAAAAATAATAAGTTTATTTGAATACATAATCTATACTAAACAAAAGCAAATTTTCCTGCATAGCAGCCAAATCTTTTATAGTTGCCTTTGCTCCTATATCAACAGCGGTTAAAGTATCTTTAATATCAAGGGCGCCTATATCGCCCACTCTTGCGGCAATAACAAAATTTGCATTTTTTTCGGAGTTAGTTGTTAAATAAGCACCTCTTAAATCTGATGTTCTTAAAACATATCCCATAATTGTAGAAGGCACATTTTTGGAATAATCCGGCAAAGCAAAAATAGCCAAAACCCAATCGGCCCCCATATCACGCACTATATCAACAGGCATATAATCAACAACACCACCGTCAACAAGATATCTTTGGCGGTATTCAACAGGGGCAAAAATACCGGGCAGGTTCATACTTGCTCTAACGCCGCGTGCCACAGGTCCGCTGTCAAAAACAATTTTTTCGCCAGTTTTGATATCGGCGGAAACACAGGCAAAGGGAATATTTAGATTTTCATAATAAACCCCGCCGACTTCTTTATCAATAAAATCTTGAAATTTTTGGGAAGAAAAAAGTTTATCGTTAAAAAGATATTTTATTGCACCGCCCAAAGTTAAATCGCTTGACAGGGCGGAAATCGGCATATTGCTTGCAATACTATGCATACGCTCCTGACTGACACCTGCGCTAAACAAAGCCCCAACGATACAACCCATAGAAGTCCCCGTCATATAATCAACCGGCAGGCCGCTTTCCATAAGCACTTCCATTGAGCCTATATGGGAAAATCCTCTTAAACCGCCCGCAGAAAGCGTAACCCCTATTTTTGGCCTTTTATCTTTTGGCAGTAAAATAAATTCATGCCACAAAAAATCGCGCAATAAAGCATCTTCCTCATTATTATTTAAGGCAAAAGAGTTTAAAGCTAAAATTAAAGTAAGTAAACAAAAAAATAATTTCTTCATTATTGCTCTTAGCGGATATCCTGTCCTACGGCAAGTTCAAGGCCGGCAATAGCAAGTTTATGTTGGCGGATACCTTCCAAATATTCCACGCCTGCTTTATAATAATATTCATAAACTTTTACGGCTTCTTCTTTACTCATATTATTAAAATTGAGTTGTTTGATATCTTTGCTGATATCCTCCCAATTATTTTGGCGGTTTTGCGCTTCTTGCTGCCAAAAAATAAGTTTATTATAAGCCTGCGCCACTTCAATACGGATTTGGTCCTCAATTTCGGCTTGTTTTAAAATAGTTTGTCTTTGTTCTGCGCGTTTTTGTTTAATTTGGCTTGAATAGTTATAACCTATAGGCAGTTTTAAAGCAAGGGTAAGTTGCATATTTTCATCTTTGATATTATTTAAACCTAAGCGTTCATAAGAAGCACCAAGCATAATATCGGGGTATCTTCTGGCAAGAGATAAATTAACAGAAATATTATCCATTTCAAGTTTATATAGTGCGCTTTTTAACTCCGGTCTAAATTCCATAGCCCAAACACTTAATTTTTTTAAATCTATTTCTGCGGGAACTAACTCAAAATTACCCTGTATAACAATGGTGTTATTGAGTTCTTTGTTCATAGTTTTTAAAAGGGCAAGGCTTGCATTTCTTGTTTCTTCGTCAATAAAATTATTATTGCTTTGTATTTTGGCAAGTTCTGATTTAACTAAAATATTTTCCCAAGCCTTATTATTCTTTTTGTTTAAAACTTTTGAAATTTGTTTTGAAGTATCTTCAAAAAGTTCTTTTTTCTTTTGTAAAAAAAGCAAATTAAAGAATGCTTCTTTTACATCATAAATAGTTTTGCTTTTAACGGCTTCATAACGGCTGTGGGCTTCTTTTAAAGTTGCTTTAGCAAGACTAACGGTGCTGCTTGTTCTGCCACCTGTATAAAGATATTGTATAGCGCTTACACCTGCGCCATAAAACAAATCGCTGTTTTCGTGGCCTTCTTCTTGACTTATAAAACGCATACCAAGACTTTCGGGAATAATCGTCGGGTAATCTAAATTATAAGCAGTTGCACCCGCATTTAAACTGATACGCGGTAAATGTAAAAATTTTGCTTCTTTAACTTTTTGCTCGGCGATAATAACATCCTGCTCGGTCAAAAGTAATTGGTAATTATTTTCAATAGCAAGGCGGATAGCATTTTCCAAAGAAAGAGGGTCTTTATCATCAGTGGTATACTTAATTCTGTATTGTTGGGCGAATGTGCCTAAGGCAAGAGTTAAAGCTAAAACGCAAAGCAAAAATTTTTTCATTATTTATTTTCCTCCTT
>JAZKZM010000114.1:0-1861 GCA_045612685.1 Elusimicrobiaceae bacterium | reverse complement strand
TATTTTAGCCGCAATTGCCGTGCCTCAATACCAAAAAGCAGTAGAAAAAAGCCGCATTTCAGAGGGAATAACACTAGTAAAAGCAGTAGCCGATGCGGAAAAAATGTATTATTTACAAAATAATACATACACAAATAATTTCAATGATTTAGATATTAATTTTAATATATATGAAGATGACACCGCAGCAGCAATTGCTTCCAATGTTAATTTGCATATTTGGAGAGCTGTTTCAACCCATACTGTTTATGCGCAAAATAAGGAAAGCAGGTGGTATATTTTTTACGATTTAGACCAAGATAAAATGTTTTGCGGTGCAAATGCCGAAGGATCAATATCTCTTTGCCAATCTGTTGGAACAGGCGAACAACTTGCTTGCGGAGCAAGCGGAAATCTTCCTTGTTGGGAAATAAAAAATTAATATAAAATCATATAAAACAAAACCCCCGAACTTTTTTTGTTCGGGGGTTTTATTGTGTCAAATAAAACTAAAAAAGGGCGCATTTTTTGCAAGGATTTTTTAGGGGCAATAAAATTGTCCCGACCTATTTTTTTATTTTCTTTAAGGCAAGGTATACCAAGAGGGGACGGCAGTCCCGAGTATCCGAAGCCTTAAAAAAATAAAAAAGAGGAAAAAAGCCGCCGTAAAAAAAGATTATGGTTTCAAGCGGTCCATAAGGCGCGGGAACGGAATAGTTTCACGCACGTGATGCAAACCACACACCCACGCTACCATTCTTTCAATCCCCATACCAAAGCCGGAGTGCGGCACACTGCCGAACTTTCTTAAATCAAGATACCAATCAAATGCTTCAGGCGGTAAACCTTGTTCTTTAATACGGGCAACAAGGGTGTCATAATCATCTTCACGCTCGCTTCCGCCGATAATTTCGCCGTAGCCTTCCGGCCCGATAACATCAACTGCTAGGGCAAGGCGCGGGTCTTTGGGGTCGCGTTTCATATAAAAAGCTTTAATTGCGGCAGGGTAGCGGTGTATCATAACAGGTCTGTCAAATTGCTGGGAAATAATAGTTTCCTCATCGCCGCCAATATCGCCGCCCCATTCTGTTGGGTTGCCGTTTTTGTTTAAAATTTCAATAGCTTCGGTGTAAGAAATTCTGGGGAAAGGTTTTTTAATATTTTCAAGTTTAGAAATATCTCTTTCCAAAGTTTTTAACTCGGCTTGGCAATTCTTTAAAACGCGTTCAACGATATAGCAAATAAAATCTTCGGCAAGGTCCATATCATCATCAAGAGTGTTAAAAGCGACTTCCGGCTCTACCATCCAAAATTCTGTTAAATGGCGGCGGGTTTTAGATTTTTCCGCTCTGAAAGTAGGCCCGAAACAATAAATTTTGCCAAGGGCCATAGCGCTGGCTTCGCCGTAAAGCTGACCGCTTTGGGATAAAAACGCCTTTTCGCCAAAGTAATCAGTTTCAAAAAGGGTGCTTGTGCCTTCGCAGGCAGCAGGTGTTAAAATCGGGCTGTCAACTAAAGTAAAATCGTGTTCTTTAAAATATTGGCGAATTGCAAAAATAATTTCATCTCTGATTTTTAAGATAGCAACCTGTCTGCTTGAACGCAGCCACAAGTGCCTGTTATCCATCAAAAATGCCGTTCCGTGTTCTTTTGGGGAAATAGGGTAATCTTTGGCAGCTTTAATTAATTTAACATCACTAACACCAATTTCAAAGCCGATTGGTGAGCGTTTATCTTCTTTAACAATACCGGTAATTTCTATAGATGATTCTTGAGTTAAACTATCTGCTAAGCTAAAAACTTCCGCGCTTACATCACCTTTAAAAACCACGCATTGAATAATGCCTGTTCCGTCGCGAAGTTGCAAAAATACTAATTTGCC
>JAZKZM010000113.1:0-2913 GCA_045612685.1 Elusimicrobiaceae bacterium | reverse complement strand
GTTGTTTTGGGCGCGGCATTTACCGTGCCCTCACCTATACTTATACAGCACGGATTATTTCCTTTATCTTTAGTATACGGGCTTGTGTTGATTTCTGCTGTAACAATTTTAGGCCTTCCTATTATTAAAGAAGCATCTTTTATAAAAGACTTGCAAAATTATATTAAAAACTATTTTGCACCTAAAGAAGAACAGCCTACATCTGAGTCAAAACAAAAATATACTATAAAAGACCGCCTTAAAAAGATGGGTAATTTTCTGCGCCGTTCTGACGGTCAGGATATGACTAGCCCAACCCCGCAAAATTAAGAAAATTAAATAAAAACTTGCAAACAGTTTTGAAATTGTGCTATAATATTACTAGGATAAGATATGCCCGGGCCTATGGTGAAGAGCCCAAAAATATCTAAGTGCTAACGGGGCAATAAGTGCCTTGTTGGTATTTTTTTTATAAAAAAAACAGGAATATGAAAACATACGAATCAGTAACAATACTTAAACCGCAACTTACCGATAATGAAGTTGCTGCTTTTGTGGAAAAAACAAAAGCTTTTATTACCTCTTCAAACGGCGAAGTCCTTTCTGAAGAGAAGCTCGGCAGAAGAAGATTCTCCCACGAGATTAACAAAAACCGCGAAGGTTTTTATCTCTATTTAAAATTTAAAGCAGAGCCGACAATCGTTAAAACTTGGAACAATAATATGAAATTAAACGCCAATGTTTTAAGAAGCATTGTTATGGTTGCTTGCGAGCCAAAAAATAAACCGGCAAAAAAAGATAAAGCTATGCCGGCGGCGGTGTAATTATGGCTAATGGGATGCGTCTGCCGGAATTAAATTTGGTCTTTCTTTCAGGCCGCTTAACACGCGATCCTGATAATAGAATGACTCAAAAAGGTCAAGCTGTTTGCAGCTTTGATATTGCGGTTAACCGCAGATATCTGGATAATGCCAGCGGGGAGTGGAAGGACGACGTTGCTTATGTTCCTGTTTCGCTTTTTGGTCCTGCTGCACAAAGATCACAAGATAGGCTCAAAAAGGGCGTGCCTGTTGTTGTTGAAGGCAGGCTAGTGCTTAATGAATATACCGATAAAGCAGGCCAGACACGCAAAAATTTAAGAGTCAGCGCAAGAAGAGTGCAAATTTTGCAATCGGGCGATGGCTTAATGGCAGAAGGCGATACTTCTGCTGAAATACCAAGCGACGCGACTGAAGACGATGTCCCGTTTTAAAAACACCTAGATAGGTAAATTTTATAGAGGAAAATAAATAAAATGTCAGAAGAAATTAATACAAATACTCAAAACGCTCAGCCCAAAGCTGAAGCTCAAAATCAAGAAAATACCCGCACTGCAAGACCCTTTGCAAAAAAACGCTTTGAATCAAGACGCAAAGTTTGCAAATTCTGCGCGGAAAAAATTGACCATATTGATTACAAAAATATTCAATTAATCAAAAGTTTTACAATGGACAGCGGTAAAATCTTATCCAGAAGAATCACCGGAACCTGCGCTAAACACCAACGCCAGGTAACCCAAGCAATTAAGAGAGATAGAAACTTGGCTTTCCTTGCTTATTGCTTACCCAAAAAATAAATTTAAGGAGTTTTTGAAATGAAAGTTATTTTAAGAGAAGATGTTAAAGCTTTGGGAACTATGGGTGATATTGTTGAAGTTAAACCCGGTTATGCAAGAAACTATCTCTTGCCCCAAAAATTAGCGGAAATTGCCACACCGGCCGTAATTAAAAATTGGGAACTCGGTGCTGAAAGAAGAAATAAAAAAATTCAAGCCGAACTTGCCGCTGCCAAAGAGGAAGCAGCAAAAATTGAAGGTATTGTTTTAAATTATACCAGAACAATTAACCTTGAAGGAGTAATTTTCGGTTCTGTTACAAAAGCTGATGTTCAAAAAAGCTTGGCCGAAATGGGCCACAAAATCAGCAAAGACCATATTGATATCTTTACACCTATCAAGAAAATCGGCGAAACTGAAGTTTCTATCTACTTTAAACCGACCGTTTATGCAAAAATTAAAGTCAGAATAGAAGCAGTTGAAGAAGAAAAGAAATAATAGTTTCTTTTTGAGATAAAAACCCGTGCTTAGATTTTTTAAGCACGGGTTTTTAACTTCAGCTTTTGCGTTTATATTGCGTTGCTCGTCGCTCACATATGCGGGGCTGCCGCCCGCTCGGGATATGCTTCGCTCCTTGCGCCTTATCTAAACGCAAAATCTTCGCAAAAAGATTTCCTTCGTCTTTTTGGTAAATTTTAATTTTTTTCAAACTTCGGATACGCGGGCTTGCCAGCCACTCCTGGTATACCTCGTTTGAAAGAAAAGTTAAAATTTCCTCAAAAATCCTTGCAAAACCATTTGCTCTGCTTGTCTTAAAGACAACCGAATTGTGGACTTATTTTTAACAGCCGGTGCCGGTGCATTTAAAGCCGGCCAAAGAGGAACAAACCGCTTTCCCAAGTTTTGAACTGTTTTTAACAGCACAATTGCGTTCCCCTTGTTCATCTACATATTTATAATGTTGCAAACGAAAGGGGATGTGAAAATCTCTCGTATTTAAGCAGTCTTCACTTGTGGTGTTATTATTCGGGCAATAGTTGATATTTACTGAACCATCTGGGTCGAGATACAAATGAAAATATTTTCCACAGGCGTAATGTTTATTGGAATTATCCATGAGTGTACATTCTTGGGGGATGCTTATATCTAGTAAATCAAATGTGGCATAATTTCCATTGGCTAAATAATAAGCTTCTTCAGCTGCGGCAATACTAGCAGCTAAACTAAGCATTGTGCCAACGCGCGATTTGACCACCGCCACTTTATACTTTGGCAAGGCTACCGCAGCCAAAATACCGATGATAAGAACTACAACTAACAACTCTATGAGTGTAAAACCT
>JAZKZM010000112.1:0-1986 GCA_045612685.1 Elusimicrobiaceae bacterium | reverse complement strand
GGCTACGATCCGACTTCGACAATAACAACCGGCTCATTACCGCCTTTTGCTTTAAGGGCTTTGTTATACCAATTGCCGTCAAGACATTCTTGAATCATAGTTTCGGCAGTTGTTCTGGAATCAACATCATTCCATTTACCGCTTAAATCTTTGGTGGTATCTGCATCCATACGCTCTACTTTTGTGCCGCAGGCAATAAGCATAGGCAAAAGTAAAGAAAGAACTAATAGTTTTTTCATACTCATTTCTCCTTTTTTAAGTATATAATAAACTATTGTAGCACTTTTAAGCCCGTATGTGCTACAATAATAATATGATAATGATTTTTGATATTGGTAATACCCATATAACAATGGGTTTTGTAAAAAATGGGAAAGTCCTTTATGAAATGCGCTACCCTTCCACAGAGTTTTTGCTTGGCGATTTTTTAAAGTATATTAAAGAACAATTTTCTTTAAAAAAAATGAAGAAAGGAGATATAAAAGATTGCGCTATTTCAAGTGTTGTGCCGGTTTTAACCGAACCTATTAAATCTTTTTGCAAAAAAGAATTTAAAAAAGAGCCTTTTATTGTTGATAGCACAAAAACAATTTTAAAAATAAAAAAAGGCAGTATAGCCGACCTTGGCGCAGATAGAATTGCCGATATTGAGGCTGCCTTATTTTTATATCCCAAAAAGAATTTAATTATTTTGGATTTTGGCACCGCAAATACTTTTTGTGCCGTAAGTAAAGAGGGTTATTATCTTGGCGGGGCAATAAGTGCAGGGCTAAATTTAACTATGAAAGCCCTTGCCCAAGGCGCAGCCCAACTTGGAGAAGTGCCTTTAATAGAAGCCAAATACGCCGCTGGGATGACGACTCAAACCCAAGTTCAGGCAGGGCTTTATTTTACTTTGCTTGGCAGCGCAAAGGAAATAACCAAAAGATTAAAAGAGGAAGTTTTCCCGAAAGGAAATGTTCTTGTTGTGGGAACAGGCGGAGTAGCCAATCTCTATACAAAACAGGGGATTTTTGATGTTTTTGAGCCAAATTTAACTCTTTTAGGAATTGCTTATTTATCTCAAAAATATAAAAAGGGTTGAGAAAGTTAGTTAAAATTTCTATAATAAGAATAACATTTAATATCAAAGAGGTTTACATATATGGCAAGAAAATCATTTATTGCAGGTAATTGGAAGATGCACAAAACTATTGCTGAGTCTAAGGCACTTGCTCAAGCAATTAAAGAAGCACAAAATAAAAATAATGCCGATATTATGGTGGCACCGGTTTTTACAAGTTTAAATGCTGTGGCCGAAGTTTTAAAAGGCAGCAATATTATTGTTAGCGCACAAGATTGTTTTTATGAAGAAAAGGGGGCTTTTACCTCTCAAATTGCACCAAATCAAATTAAAGATGCCGGCGCTACTTGCGTAATTTTAGGCCATAGCGAAAGAAGAAGTTTGTTTGGCGATACAAATGAAATTTTAAATAAAAAAGTTAAAGCTGCCCTTGCGCAAGGTTTAAGAGTTGTTTATTGCGTCGGCGAAACTTTAGCCCAAAGAGAAGAAGGCAAAACTTTAGCTGTTATTCAAGAACAAATTGAAGGCGGACTTAAAGGTTTTAGCGCACAAGATTTAAAAGATTTAGTAATTGCTTATGAACCGGTTTGGGCAATCGGAACGGGTAAAACCGCCACTCCGGAGCAAGCACAAGAAGTTCATAAAGCAATCAGAACTGTTTTAGAAAAGAAATTTGATAAAAACTTTGCCGACCAAATCCGCATTTTATACGGCGGCAGTGTTAAAACGGAAAATGTTGACGCTATTATGGCAAAAGAAGATGTTGACGGCGTTTTAGTAGGCGGTCAATCACTAGTTGCAGAACAATTTGTAAGGATTATAAACTATAATAAATAAGTTTATGAATATTGCAAAATATATAGACCATACTATTTTGAAACCTACTGCTCAGCGCAAGGATATAGAAAAACTTTGCCAAGAAG
>JAZKZM010000111.1:0-7408 GCA_045612685.1 Elusimicrobiaceae bacterium | reverse complement strand
CATTGCTAAGAATATTACCTGCAAATGCCGGGACTGCAAAGGCAGCAGCAAGTAATAAAGCTAGTGTCTTCTTCATTATTTTTTCCTCCATTAGTTTTGCAACTAAGTTTATAAACTACACTTTTAGTTTATAAAAGAAATTTTATGATGTCAAGATTTTTTTTTAAAGTTTTTAAAAAAGTATTGTTTTTTAAAAAATTTTTTTATAAAATCACACGCGCACATTATTCCTTATTATAGTGCCGAGATAAAAAGAAAACAAAAACTAAAATTTGATACAATGATTTTATGAATAAAGATATTTTAAAAACTATCGGCAATACACCTTTAGTAGAAACAAAATATAAAAATGTTTTTGCAAAACTTGAGTATTTTAACCCCTCCGGCTCGGTTAAAGATAGAGCCGCTTTTAATATTTTAAATACCGCTTTTAAACGAAAACTCATTAATAAGAACACTATTATAATAGAAGCAACAAGCGGCAATATGGGTATTTCGCTTGCTTTTGTAGCGGCGGCTTTAGGGCTTAATTTTTGCGCCGTTATGCCCGAAAATATGACAATTGAAAGACGCAAATTAATTAGCGCTTACGGCGCAAAAATAATTTTGACCCCGGCGAGTGATGGTATGAAAGGCTCTGTTTTAAAAGCTGGGAAACTTGCCGAGGACTATAAAAAGAAAGGTAAAAAAGTTTTTATTCCTTCTCAATTTGAAAATATCTTAAACCCCCTTGCCCACACACAAACGGCAAAAGAAATTTTAAAAGATACGGGCGGCAAAGTTGATGCCGTTTTTGCCGGTATCGGCAGTGGCGGCACAATTACAGGTGTTGGCAGATATCTTAAAAAAGTTAATCCCAAAATTAAAATTATTGGTGTAGAGCCTAGTGAAAGCCCCCTTTTAACCAAAGGCATTGCCGGCCCGCATAAAATACAGGGAATCGGCGCAAACTTTGTGCCACATATTTTAGATTTAAAAGTTATAGATAAGATTGCTGATGTCCGTTCACAAGATGCTTTTAAAAGTGCAAGAGAGGCCGCAAAGGAAGGCCTTTTCGTCGGTATATCTTCAGGTGCGGTTTTAAAAGCGGCAAAAGATTATGCAAAGAAAAATAAAAAGGCCAAAGTAGTTGCCGTTCTTGCTGACGGCGGCGCAAGGTATCTTTCGGGAGATTTATTTAATGAAAATATTTAAACTAATTAAACAGGAAATTAAAACTATAAAGGAAAAAGACCCCGCTGCTAAAAGCACGCTTGAAATTGTGCTTTTGTATCAGGGCTTTCACGCTTTAATTTTGTACCGCTTGGCGCATAAATTATATAAAATGAAAATTCCTTTTTTGCCAAGATTTATTAGCCAATTTTCGCGCTTTATAACAGGTATAGAAATACACCCGGGTGCAACTATCGGTAAAAACTTTTTTATTGACCACGGTATGGGCGTTGTGATTGGCGAAACTGCTATTATCGGCGATAATTGCCTTGTTTATCAAGGCGTAACCCTTGGCGGAACAGGCAAAGAAAAAGGTAAACGCCACCCCACAATCGGCAATAATGTAACGCTTGGGGCAGGGGCAATTTTGCTTGGCAATATAAGTATTGGCGATAACTCAAATGTCGGCGCAGGGTCTGTTGTAATAAAATCCGCAAAGGAAAATTCTACTTTAGTCGGCGTTCCTGCTAGAGTTGTTAAGGAAAAGAATTTTGTGCAAGGCAAATTAATGCATAATAAGATACCGGACCCTGTTTCCGTTGAAATTGACACGCTTAAACAAGAAATTGAAATTTTGAAAAAAACTATACTTAAATAAATTTGCCGACTTAAAAACTTACCTCTAAAAATGCTAAAATATAAAATGAGGTGTGTTTATGGCAAATTTAAGTTTTTCTTATTCTAAAATGAGCACTTATAAAGAGTGCCCGCAAAAATACAAATTCCGTTATATTCTAAGAGTGCCGGAAAAGCCAAAATATTATTTTGCTTTCGGCACGGCTTTGCATAAGGTTATGGAATTTATGTATGCCAATTTAAAGCCGCCTTTTCCCCCGCTTGAAGAAACCCTTAAATTTTTTAAAGAAGATTGGCAAAAAACCTCTTTTATTGATAAAGGTTATGCCAGCGCCGAAAAAGAGCAAGAAGGTTTTGCCGAAGGCGTGCAAATTATTAAGGCTTATTATAATAAACACGCAAAAGATAAGTTTAATCCCCTTTCAACCGAATTTAGAACAACACAAGATATTGATGGTCTTTCTATAATAAGTATCGTTGATAGAATTGATTACCTTGGCGAAGGTAAAGTTTCCATTTTAGATTATAAAACCGGCAAAACTATTAAAAGAGAGCCGGACCAACTTTTGATGTATCAAAAATTAATGAGCCAAAGCCCAAAACTTTTGGAACTTGTGCGCACAAAAGAACCGAAGATAGAAAAAGTTGATGTGGCTAGTCTTTTGTTTTATTACTTGCCTAAACTTGAAGAACAAAATTATTCCCCCGCCCCAAAAGAAGAAATTGACACTTTTTGGCAAGGCGTTTTAAAAGTAGCTACTGATATCAAGGCGGAAAAATTTGAAGCAACCCCAAGCGAAACGGCTTGTAAATTTTGCGATTATAAAGACCTTTGCCCCGTATATAAAAATAAAAAAACCGAGGCCTTTGAATCTTTATCTGTTGAGGAAAAATCTTTAAGTCCGCTTGAAGTTCTTGCCCGTAAAATAGATAAACTTGGCACTGTGCAAGATGATTTAAATAAATTAAAAACCGAAGTTATAAAACAAATGCAAGCACTAAAACTGCAAAGGCATTTTGGTAAGGAATATAATGTTGTTTTAGAAGAAAAAGAACACCTAAACTTTGCTGATGAAAAAGCGGTTATTGCTTTGCTTAAGAAAGAAAATCTTTTAGGTAAAACCCTTGTGCCGACACTTGAAACGATTGAAGATTTATTTAAAAACGAGCAAGTTTCTTTAGAGCAAAAACAAGCTCTTGGCGCACTCGCCAAAAAAGTTAAAACTTGCGATTTGAAAATTTTAAAAGATATTTAAGGAAAAAGTAATGAAATTTTTTAAAAAAGACCCGCGCGCAACCTTTACTTTAGGGTGGATAATTTGCGCCGTGATTATTTTTTATTTTGTAAGAATGTTATTATTAATAATGTATCATTCTGTTTTTGCTTCTCTGACGGCGGGGCAGGTTTTAAATTGCTTCGTTAACGGGTTTAGATTTGATATTTCAATAATTGCGCTTTTCTTAGGGCCGCTTTTAATTTTGCTTAATATACCGATAAAAAATAAATATTATGTCAAAATAATTTCCTATTTGCTTTGGGGCGTTTTGTGCGCGCTTGTGGTGTTTTTGGTTTCTGATTTGGTTTATTTTCCAAATGTCAAACGCCATATCGCTGAAGAACTTATACATATATCTTCCGATTGGGGTTTTATTTTTACCTATGCTTTTAAGAGTGCGCTTTTGCCGCTTTTTATTGTTGGGGCTTTTATTATTGTGGGCGGTTATTTCGTCGGTAAGTTGGCAGGTAAGGCCATAAGAACAAATTTAACTTGGGTTTGGCAAAGTGTTAAATTTGTGCTGCTTATTTTGTTTTTAATTATAGGTATTAGAGGGCATCTCGGTCTTTCAAAACCACTTGGTATTGCTGATGTTTATAAATATGCAAAAACACCGCAAGAAGCAACTTTAATGTTAAACGGTGTTTTTACCGGATACCATGTTTGGCGTAAAGGCGGCGTGGATATCAAAAATAATTACCCTTTAGATAAGGCAATAAAAAACACTCAGGAACTTTTGATTGCAAAAAATGAAATTGTGCCGGACCAAAATTATCCTTTAATGCGTTTTAGCAAAAACCCTAAAGAACAAAAAGATGTAAACTTTGTTGTTATTATGCTTGAAGGTTGGAATCCTGCTTATATCTCACCTGAAACAACACCAAATATGGCGCAAATTCAAAAGGAAGGGATTAATTTTACAAATGCTTATGCCGTTGGGCTTAGAAGTGTTTTGGGGTTTGCGGCCATATTTTCAAGTGTGCCGCTGGTGCCGGGTTTGCCTGTTTTTGGTTATGGGCTTGAGTTAACAACATTTTCCCCCCCGTTTAAAAATTTTGCAGATAAAGGGTATTACACCTTTTTTGCACAAACTTCGCTAAGACATTCTTTTAGAATGTGTGCTTTAGCCAATTATCTTGGCGCTCAGGAAAGTTACGGCTGGGAAGATGTTCCGATGATTCTTGATTATATAGAAGAAGCGCCATACGGCTATGATTATGAACTTTTTATGTTTGCCGCTGATAAAATAAAAAACCGCAAGCAGAAGAACTTTTTTGTAGGTCTTTTTACCGGTATTACCCACGAGCCGTGGACCAAAACGCAAGAGCGTTTTATGAAGAACGATAATAACACTTGGGAAGGCGGCTATAAAAACACTCTTCGTTATGCCGATTGGTCTATCGGCGAGTTTTTAAAAATAGCCAAGCAAGATGGTTGGTTTGATAGGACAGTTTTTATTTTTCTTTCAGATCATAATGACCATAAAGCAAGAGCAGCAAAAGATGCTATAAAAGAAAATTTCCATATTCCTTTGACAATGTATGCACCGAAAATTTTAAAACCTAGACAAATTGATTATGTCGTTTCGCAATTAGATATCGTGCCGACAATATATAATCTTGCCGGCCTAAATATGCCTTATACGGCTTTAGGTAAAGATTTATTTGATAATTCTAATCCTCGTTTTGCCTTTGTTTCAGAAGGTGTAAATATCGGTTTAATAGAAAAAGAAGGCGCAATCCGCTCTGACAGAACGCAAGTTTTAGAAGAGCAAAAAGACGATAAAAATTTTGACTCTGGCCGAACACTTGAAAAATTGTTATCTTTAGATAAAACGGCCTATGAGCTTTTAAAAGGAAATAAGTGGTTTAAAGATGAGTGATATTATAATTTCTCTTGATCAAGGCAGTTCTAATTCCCGTGCGGCTTTAATTGAAGCCAAGACCGGCAAAATTCTTGCTAAAAAATTTGTTCCCTTGCCGTTTGAGGCAAGCCAAAACACTTTTTGCTATGACGGCGCTTCTTTGTTTAATACACAAATAGAGGCCCTATCGGAAGTTTTAGACCAAGTCGGCTCAAGTGAGATTATGGCTATTGCTTTAAGTGCGCAACGTTCAACTATCGTTTTATGGGATAAGGATACAGGCTCGGCTTTGTGTCCGGTTTTAAGTTGGCTTGACGGCAGGGCAGCACAAATAAGCGCGCAAAATCCGCTTTCCCAAGAAGTTTTCCATCAAAAGACGGGGCTATATAATACGCCTTATTTTTCCGCACCTAAAATTAAATGGTGCCTTGAAAATTACCCCCATGTAAAAAAGGCCTATGAGGTAGGGCGTTTATGTGTAGGGCCGGTGGCTAGTTTTCTTTTATGGCGTATGAGTGATGGCAAAGTTTTTGCCTGCGACCCTACTTTTGCGCAAAGAACTTTGCTTTTTAATATCAATACGAAAACTTGGGATGATGAACTTTTGCAAAGTTTCGGCCTTGAAAAAACAATTTTGCCCGAAGTAAAATATAGTTTTGATGATTATGGCAGTTATGACGGCATCCCTATAAAACTTTGCCTTGGTGACCAGCAAGCCGCCAGTGCCGCCTGCGGACTTTTAAAGGAAGGCAGCGCAAATATAAATTACGGAACGGGTGCTTTTTTGCTTTTGAATATCGGGCAAAAACAAGATTTTTTGAAAGGAATTTTGACCTCTCTTGCTTGGGATTCTTCTTCTAAAAAAGCAGATTATATTTTGGAAGCGCCTTTAATTGCGGCAGGGTCTTTGTTTACTTGGCTGCAAAAATTAGGTTTTGATTTTACTTTGCAAAATCTGAAAGATATCGCCCAAAAAGCGCGGGAAGAAGTTTTGTTCTTGCCGGCTCTTGGCGGGCTTGGCGCGCCACTTTGGAATTATAATTTAAAGCCGGTTATAGCCGGGCTTGAAGTAGCCACAACAAAAGAAGATATTATTTTTGCTGCTGTCAGAGGCCTTAATTTTATTATGACCGATATTATTTATTACCTTAAGCAAAACGGCTATAATATTGATTCTTTACAGATGTCCGGCGGGCTTTCAAAAGACGGAGTTTTGCCGCAACTGCAAAGTGATATTTTACAAATGACTCTTACCCAGCAGGAAGAAAAGGAAACAACCCTTATCGGTGCGGCTGCCGTTTGCGCCAAAAATATGGGCTATGATATAGATGCCTGGCAACAGAATTTAAAACTTTATAAACCGCAAATAAGCGCGGAAAAGGCCGCTTTAGATTATGCGCGGTGGCGCAAGTTTTTTGGGTGGGCTATTAGTCAGCAATTTTCTTAATACCCAATATTTTTTTGCGGTGGCGTTTTGGTCCAGTTTAATTTTTTTCAAACTTCGGATATACGGGGCTGCCGCCCACTCGGGATATACCTCGTTTGAAAGAAACGCTTTTTCTAAAGAAAAAGCTAATTAAAATTTCCACAAAAATCCTTGCAAAAAATATGCGCCCTGTTTAGATTTATTTGAACCGGAAAATTCTTGTAAAACATTTGCTCTGCTTGGCGAAATTTGAAACAAAAATCCTTGCTTAAAGATCTTTTCCTGCGACAATATAGCAAGGGGCTCCAAGTAATACTTTGCAAGATTCGTAGTTATATATCCCACTCCAAATCTTGTTTTTTACAAAATCATTACAAGCGTAAGCTAATGCAGAATCGGGGTCTGCAGTTCTTGAAGCACACTCAATTTGATTTGAGGCATAGGTGTTTTGATAATAATATAGAATAGAAAAGTTTCTGTTGTAGCAAAAAAGTATGTTAGCCGTATAAGTTTGGCATTGAATATCATTGTCATTAACTAATATATCTAAATCATTTAAATTTTCAGTATATTTTCCATTACTTAAATAAAAAATTTCTTGTGCTTCTTTAATACTTCTTGCTAAAGATACTATTTGTGAAAGTTCTGCTTTTGCAACAGATTTTTGGTATTGCGGAACGGCAATTGCGGCTAAAATACCTATAATTAACACAACTACTAACAACTCAATTAAGGTAAACCCTTTTTTCATTTTTATTTTCTCCTATTTTTTAAAAGGAATAGATTCCGGAGTGCTTGCCGCACGGGCGTAAGACTTTCCGAAATGACGATAATATTATTAATTGTCATGCTGAGGTGTTTTTGCTCAACATCTCTCCTATTTCTTTGATAATTTCATTTTATTTTTTTTTTTTTGAAAATCAAGTTTTTTGTAAAAAACTTGTTTGCGCCGCCTTTCTTTTTGCTGAAAAAATAATCAAAAAAAGAACAAATTTGTAAAAAGTGTGGCGCGTAAAATTGCTTTTGCAAAGCAAAAGCCAAAACACTTTTGTA
>JAZKZM010000110.1:0-1517 GCA_045612685.1 Elusimicrobiaceae bacterium | reverse complement strand
TCACAGAACGACATGGCTACGATCCGACTTTGTCTTTTGGATATTTTTGCAAAGACTCTTTGGCTAAATTGTGGGTTTTTTCTTTTACCTTTTGGCGTTCTTCTTCAGTTAGTTCTTTACTCAAAGAAGTTTTATAATTTGCAAGCAACACCCTTTTTATAAATACAGGTGAAGGATAAATATTTATATCTTTTGAAAGCTGCTCCACTTGGGTTTGCGGGCTAAGTTTCTTAGCAAAAACAAAACTGCGCCAAGTTCTAAAGTATTGTATATTGGCTATAAGGAGTCCAATACTAATTAAAATAAGCACTATTTTAACGGGTAAATATAAATTTGCCTTTTTTATATGTAAATCAAAAGTTCCGGCACTTGCAAAAACCAGCAGGCAAAAGAATAAAAGAGCACAGGCAGGCAAGTGAAAGGGAAAATCAATAACTGCCGTAAAGGAAAACCCAACAAGTCCGCCGCAAATTATTGCTAAGCGCACTTGTTTTTTAGGTTCTAAATCTTTAAATAACTTAAATAATTTAACTATAATTGCCCCTATAAATAAAGCAATTATTGTGCCGTAAATATAACCGAAACTTAACAATAATTCAAGCCAATCATTATGCAAATATCTTGGAAAGCCCTTTAACGAAACTTTTAAATAAGCATCTATTGCTGCGCTAAAAGCATCAAAACCAACTCCGGTCCAAGGGAAATCCTTTAACATATCAAAGGCCGAGCCGTATAGCAAAAGTCTTGCCGTATCTGAAAAAGTGCCAAATTCCCTAAGCCCCATATATGCGCTGTATTGAATTATACACCCGATTATTCCGCCAAAAATAATGATAACAAATAACAGATATACTATTTTATGCCATTTTTCTTTTTGTAAACATAAAATACTCATAAAAGACGCCGTAAATAAACCAAGACATAAAGCAATTACCCCGCCGCGGGAATGTGCAAAAAATATCCCCATTAATAAAATAGCGCTTAGTGTTAAATACCATACATTTTTATGCGGCAGACGGCGTTTCTTATCCAAAATAAAATGCGGCAACCATAATAAAAGGGAAATAAAAAATCCCGTCATAACAAATTGCGCGCCGTTATTTCTGCTTGCAAAAGGCCCAAAGGAAGATAACATTGAAACCCCTTTGAAAATATTAATATATTCCCCCCTTTGCCAATTAATTCCAATCAAGCCTACAATAACGGCACATATAGTCAAAATAAAAGCTATTACTTTGATTTCTTTTGTTCTCTCTATTATCTGGGTCAAAGCAAAATAAAGCAAAGATAAGGAAAACAGCAAAGAAAGGCCTTCCAAACTATAATACCGGCATAAAGTGAAAGGTAAAAAACTATGTTTTTGAACAAAAGTATGCTGATTTAATAATTGAAGAAAACTGAGTATTATAATAAAACCAAGCAAAATTAATATGGTTTTTGAAAGAGATGTATAGTAAAAATGATGCCTTTTATACAAAATAAACCAACTAAGCGAAATACAGATTAGATTAAATACC
>JAZKZM010000109.1:0-10141 GCA_045612685.1 Elusimicrobiaceae bacterium | reverse complement strand
ATTGTTGAGGGTAAATTATATCAAGGTGCAAGCGGCTCTGCTGGGGAAATCGGCCATTTTAAAGTTGATTATTCTAAAGATGCGCTTAAATGTGCCTGCGGTCATAAAGGTTGTTTAGAGGCGTATATCGGCACAAAAGGTCTTAAAAAACAAATGCAAGAAACCGCAAAATCCGCACCGAAAAGTATTTTGGCAAAATTATTAAAAGAACAAGAATTTTCGGTTAAACTTCTTTCCGATGCGGCAAGTTTAGGCGATAAAAACGCTTTAAAAATATGGCATAATTTTGGCGCAATTTTAGCAAAAGCCTTAAGTGATGTTGTGCTTTTATTTAATCCGCAAGCAATAATTCTTGCCGGCGGTGTTGCCAAAGGTTCAAAATATTTTACCCCTGCAATTAAAGAAGTTTTTGCCAGACAGGTTATTAAAAGACCTTTTAAAAATATTAAAATTTTAGTTTCCAAACAAAAAGATATAGGTGCTTTGGGCGCGGCTTTATATGCCTTGTCAAAACAAAATGAAAAATAAATTTTTTGCTTTTTTACTTTTTTTTATTTTGCCCGTATTAATTTACGGGCAGAATAATGTTTTGCCAAGCCCGACAAAAGATGATTTTATTTATTTTACCGCAGATGAAGTTATTTATGATAAAGAACAAGGCATTGCCGAGTTAAACGGTAATGTGCAAATTGTTTTAGACCAAAATAAAACGCAAGGCCAAGTAGCAAAAATCAAAGCAGATAAAATACAGGTTTTAACCGAGCAGCAAATTTTAATGACGCAAGGCCCCACAATTATAGAGCAAGACGGCGGTGTTATGGAAGTTGAAGATATTCATTTTGATATTGCTTCGCGCAAACTCATTATGAAGGGCCTTGCCGCCGATTACGGCCCGATAAGAGTTTTGGAAGCCAAAGATATTGAAGCAAAACAAGACCAATATCTTTTAAAAAAAGCGGAACTTACCTGTTGTTCTATTGAAAAACCGCACTACACTTTATATGTCGGCAAGGCAGATTTGATACCGGAAGATAGAATAATTGCCTATAATGCTGTTTTAAAAATCGGCAAAGTGCCGGTGTTTTATTTTCCTATTTTTTACCGCTCTTTAAACACAGATAGACTTTTTACCACTTATATAGATTTTGACCAAAGCGGTAATACAGGTTTTGGTTTTTTAACTTCCACCGTCTATGCAAGAAATAATTTTAGGGCAACGGCTAATTTAGATTATTACACAAAATCAGGTATCGGCTATGGCTTAAATGTGGGGTATTTGGACCCGCAAAAATTCCGCGGTTCTTTGCAGGCCTATACAATTTACGATAAAGAAAAGTCCGAACAACGCTGGGGCATTGACGGCGGTTATTGGTGGCAGGTTCACGATAGTTCCGATAGTTTAAATAATAAAGGCGGCGCAATTTATTTTAGCCAACTTGAGACAAGAAATGTTTCCGACGCGGATTTTAATGATGACTTTTTTAGGGCAAATCCTTATGTCGTATCTCCCGATAAATTAACGCGTGCTTCAATAGTGCGCCAAACGCGCATAAGCACCCTTAGGGTAAGTTATTCAAACAGGCGCGAGCTAAACCCCGACGATAAAACTTATTCCAACGCAGAAGAAATTTTGCCTAAAGTGGATTGGAACTTTAATCCTTTTGTTTTGCCTTATACCGGCGGAGTAGTTAATAATTTTTCCGTTTCTTTTAATAATACAAAAAAAGGTGATTATGATTTTGTGCAATATTTCCAAGCCAAATGGAACAGCGCAAAAGATTTTAAATTACATAAAAATTTCACTTTAACGCCAAGTGTATTTTATAATCAGGATATTATTTTAAAAGACCCCACAAATAATGATGAAGATAAATTTGTCGGCCGTTATGGCGGACAGTTAAATTTGCGTTCCAATTTGATTACCGGTATGCTTGATATCGGTTATCGTTATGCAAGACGCAATCAGAGCGGCGCACTCACTTCCGAAAATCCTTTTGACCCAAAAGAAGAAGAAAATTTAGTCTATATCCAAAATTATTATTTGCCTACGCCGAATCTTTATTTTAAACTCGGCAGCGGTTATAATTTGCAAAACAGCCAAGATAGTTGGGAAGCAAAATACAGAGTTGAGCCGCTGCTTGCAGAAGTGGGCTACTTTTCGCAAAAAACCGGCTCAAGCATATATATCCAAAATTTATATGATGTTCATACGGCAAATCAGGTTTTTGTAATTGATGCTGTTTTAAAAAATCTCTATGGCAGCAGCGCAAAATTCGGCGTTGTTAATTATAGCACCGATAGGGATAGTTTCCTTTTTACCACGCAATTTATGCTTGCGCCAAGATATATAACCTGGCGCGCCGATATGGGGCTTGATTTTGAGGTAAAAGATTCCACTATTCACGCTTATTCAAAACATATAAAAATTTATAAAGATTTCCACGATGTTTCTTTGATGGTAGGTGTTAGAGATAGAAACCAGAATTTATCTTTTTCCTTTAGAATAAATGTTATGTGTGGCGGCGCAGATAAACGCCAAACACCCGCGCAGGCAAGCCAGCAATATTATCCCTGGCACGATGATCAGATGTTAAGAGATTAGGAGTAAACAAGATATGAAAAAAGTTCCCTACGGCAGAATTGAAGTTGTGTGCGGTTGTATGTTTTCGGGCAAAAGCACCGAACTTATAAGACGCGTTGAAGTGTGTATGCAGGCCGGCCAAAAAGTGCAGGTTTTTAATTCTACTCTTGATAAACGCTACGCTAGGCGCGGTATTGCTACGCACGATTTAAAAAAACTTGACGGAATTCCCGTAGATAAAGCAGAAGAAATTTTGCCCTTAGTCAAAGCAGATACCGAAGTCGTTGCCCTTGATGAAGTCAATTTCTTCACTAAAGAAATTGTTAATGTGGCCCAAGAACTTGCCCGCCGCGGTAAACGCGTTATTTGTTGCGGGCTTGATATGGATTATCAGGCCGTTCCCTTTGAAAGCACCGCCAAACTTTTAGCCGTTGCCGATAGCGTTTTAAAACTTTCTGCCCGCTGTGTTTGTTGCGGCGCACCTGCCAGAAGAACGCAAAGAAAAGTTAATATTAAAAGCAGGATTTATGTGGGGGGCGCGCAAGACTATGAGGCGCGCTGCGCCGACTGCTTCCGTCCTTAACTTCGGCTTTTGGGCTATTTTTAATTTTTTAGAAATTTCGGATACGCGGGGTTGCCACCCGCTCTAGGTATACCTCATTTCTAAAAGCGATATTCTTTTTTACAAAAGAAAAACTAATTAAAACTATCTCCAAAATCCTCGCTAAGTAATGCGCGCTGTTTTAGTAAATCTAAACGCAAAATACTTTGCCTAACTTAACTTCGGCTTTTTGGTAAATTTTAATTTTTTTCAAACTTCGGATAGCAGCACCCTTCGGGCGCGGTCCCTACTATACCTCGTTTGAAAGAAACACTTTTTCTTTTAGAAAAAGTTAATTAAAATTTCCACAAAAACACTCGCAAAACGATATGCTCTGTAAAAATCGTCATTCCCGAGTGTTTTTTCGGTAATCTCCTCCTATTTGAAAAGTCAAAAAAGAACAAATTTTATAAAAAGTGTAGCGCAAAAAATTGCTTTTGCAAAGCGAAAGCCAAAACTCTTTTGTAGGACGATATTTTAGAAAAGTCTTGCTTATTTTTTTTTTTTTGATAAACTACTTTTATAAATTTAATCAAAAGAGGTATTTTTTTTATGAAAAACCAAGCATTCACGCTTATAGAGTTATTAGTTGTTGTTTTAATTATTGGTATTTTGGCTGCTATCGCCGTTCCGCAATATAGAAAATCTGTTATCAAGTCGGAATATAACAGAGCAAAATTAACAGCAAGTGAAATGTCAAAAGCTTATATGCTTTATTATACGCAAAATGGCACTTTCCCACAAAAATATAGTGATTTAGATTTTGCAAATAAATTTGACAAAAGTGCACGCATTACCACTAGCGGCGGATATGGATGTTATTTCAATTCTTATTATAATGAAGTGTCTTGTCGGAGTAATAATAATAAATTGATCTATGTGATAAATCATTTCTCTTGGTTTCCAAATAGAATAGCCCGTGCTTGTTATGCTTTGACTACGGACACTAATGATATATATAATAAAATCTGCCAAGAAGAAACGGGTGTAAGCGCGAGTCAAGTAGATTGCTCAACAGATTTTTGTTCCTATATATATAAAGATTAATCTTTTTTAATTTAAAAAACCCTATTGACATTTGCTTGTTAATCATAGGCAAAACATATTTGTAGGATGGATAGCCAACGAATTTTGCGAAGATTTTGGAGATAGTTTTAATTAGTTTTTTCTTGTAGAAAAAACGCTTTTAGAAATGAGGTATACCTAGAGCGGGTGATAACCCCGCGTATCCGAAATTTCTAAAAAATTAAAACTAGCCCAAAAGCTGACTCAAAAAACTATTGACATTTGTTTATTAATCATATATCCTTTAAGTTGTAAGTCTTAAATAAAAGGGGGACTTTATGAGTGAAATACATCTCAACGATGAAACCTTTACAAAAGAAGTTCTTGAATATAAAGGTGTTGCTTTGGTTGATTTTTGGGCCCCGTGGTGCGGCCCTTGCAGAATGCTTGGCCCGGTTATAGAAGAGCTCGCTAAGGAATATGAGGGCAAGGCCAAAATCTGCAAAATCAATACAGATGACGCGCCGGAAAAAAGCGTTCAATATAAAATCGCTTCTATTCCGACATTAATGCTCTTTAAAGACGGCCAATTGGTTAAACAAATGGTCGGCCTTCAAAGCAAAGAAGAGCTTAAAAAACAAATTGACGCTTTGTTGTAGTTTTGTTATAATAAATTTAGCAGTATTCTTATCTTAGTTGCTTTGCCCGTTTTTCTAAAAAGAAGCGGGCAAAGCAGCAAAAAATCTTAAAAATTACGAGGTTATTTTTTTTACAAACAATATCATTAAGTTTTATTCCCTGTCTTTTCTTCCCTAAAATTTCCTTAATTTATGTCCGAACAAAAATTATATTTAGTTGACGCCCACGGGTTTTTACACCGCAATTATCACGCTTTACCAAAATTGACCACTTCAAAAGGTAAAGAGGTTGGCGCTTTATATGGTTTTTTGAATTGGATTTTAAAGTTTAATAAAGAAGTTAAGCCGGAATATATTGCTTTTTGTTTTGATTCAAAAGGCCCGACAAACCGCCATAAAATCTACCCGGAATATAAAGCCAACAGGCCGCCTACTGATGAGGCTTTAGTCCAGCAACTTAGAATTGCGCGTGATTTAGTTAGCGCGCTTGGCTTTAAAGTTTGCGCTTTGCAAGGTGCTGAGGCAGATGATATTTTGGCAACGCTTGCTACTGCTGCTGAAAAACAGGGCGCTGAGTCTATTATAACAACTTCAGATAAAGATATCTTGCAAATTGCTGATGATAAAATAAAAGTTTGGAACGGGAATTTAAAAGAAAAGCCAAAAGGTGCACAAGAGTGCAAAACCAAGTTTGGCGTTGATTGCAAGTATATTGTTGATTATTTATCTATCGTAGGTGATTCTTCCGATAATGTGCCCGGTGTAAGCGGGCTTGGGCCAAAAGCGGCAGTTGAACTTATTAGCAAATTTGGCCATTTGGAAGATATTTTAAATGCGGCAAAAAACCAAAACCCCGATTTAAAAGCAACTATGGCAAAAAAACTTATTGCCGGCGAGCAAGAGGCCTTGCTTTCCAAAAAATTAATTGTTTTAGATAAAAATTTACCTATTGAAACCGATTTAAAAACTTACAGGGTTGCCGCGCCGGATATAGAAAAATTGCAATTTTTTGCCCAGGAATTTGAATTTAAAAATCTTTTTGTTTATTTGGAAGAAATAAAAACTTCAAACCATAAACAAGAGCCCCTTTTGCAAGAAAGTTTATTTGATATGAGTTCTTTTGAAGAGCCAAAAGAAGAAATAGAAAAAATTTATACTTTAAAAGAAGTTCTTGAAGAAATAAAAAATCAAAAAGAATTTATAATTTACGCGCAAGATGATTTTTTGCTTCTTGCTAAAGACGATAATTTTTACTCAATTTACGAAATTGAAAAAATCACGCCCGAAGAAAAAAACCTTTTGCAAACTTTAGTTTTAAATGATGATATTTTAAAAATAGGCCACGATTTAAAATATACTTTTAGGTTGCTTGAGCTTTCCCCGCAAAATAAATTTTTAAATTGTTTTGATACTTCGCTTGCCAAATATTGTTTAGACCCTGCAGGCGAGTTTAGCTTAATGGGTATTTTAAGCGTGCACTTAAATTTATTTATCAATCCTCAAGCGGAAATTCAAGCCCAGCTTTCATTTTACGCAAAACATTTTTTGAAATTAAAAGAAAAGTTGGAGCAGGAATTAAAAAATCAAAATCAATATCCTGTTTTTAAAAATATGGAAAGCCCTTTAATGAGTGTGCTTTTAGATATGGAATTAAACGGCATAATGGTTGATAAGGCCTGGCTTAAAACTTTAAGTATTTTACTTTCAAAAGAAATGGAGCAGGCCCAAAAGGAAGTTGACCGCCTTGCCGGCAAGCAAATAAACATAAACTCCACCAAGCAGCTTGGCACTTTGCTTTTTGACGAGCTAAAACTGCCCTGCATTAAAAAAACAAAAACCGGCTATTCTACCGACGAAGAAGTTTTAAATTCTTTAAAAAATGTGCACCCTATTGCAAAGCAAATTTTGGCTTACCGCGAAAGTGCAAAACTAAAAAACACTTATGTTGATGCTCTTTTAGATTTATCTGCTGATGATACGCACCGCGTTTATACTAATTTTAACCAAACAGGCACTTTGACGGGCCGCCTTTCTAGCTTTAGCCCGAATTTGCAAAATATACCCGTCCGCACGGAAAAGGGCCGCCTTATCCGTCAGGCCTTTATCGCAGGCGAGGGTAAAACACTTTTATCACTAGATTATTCGCAAATAGATTTGCGCGTTTTAGCGCACGAATCTGGTGATGAAACTTTAATAAATGCTTTTAAACATACCCAAGATATCCACTTGCAAACCGCAAGCGAAATTTTTAATAAAAAGCCCGAGTTGATAACTAAAGAAGAACGCTCAGCTGCAAAAGCAATAAACTTTGGTATAGTTTACGGCCAAGGGCCTATAGCTTTGGCAGATAGTTTAGATATCAGCACGGCTCGTGCAAAGGAATATATAGATTCTTATTTTGCGCGCTATGATACTTTAAAAGAGTGGATAAATAAAACAGCCGCCAAAGCCCGCCAAGAGGGTTATGTTAAAACTTTTATGGGTCATATAAGATATCTGCCGGAATTTGAGGCCGCTTCGGCAAGAATTGCAAGTTTTGCAAACCGCGCGGCTGTTAATACTATTATTCAAGGCGGCTCATCTGATATTATTAAAAAAGCTATGCTTGATATTTATGCAAGTTTGCCAAAAGATGTTAAAATTTTGCTTCAGATACACGACGAACTTGTTTTTGAAGTGCCAAGCCAAGATTTAAAACAATTTGCTGCTTTTGCAAAAGAAAAAATGGAAAATGCCGTCGTCTTAAAAGTGCCACTTGTAGCCAAAGCAAAAGCCGGCAAAAACTTAAATGAAATGGGGCCTGTGTTATGAATTTTAAAAAAGAAGGCGCTTTCGTTATAGGGCTTAGCGGCGGCATTGCAAGTGGTAAAAGCACCGCTTTAGAAATATTTAAAAAACTCGGTGCCCAGATTATTTGCAGTGATAGTTTGGCTGCTAAAAATTTTAATTTGCTTAAAGATAAAATACAAGCTCATTTTATGACGGAAGATAAAGCAAAAATAGCCGAGAAAATTTTTAAAAACGCGCAAGAAAAAAATTGGCTTGAAAAACTGCTTCACCCTTTAGTTTTAAAAGAGGCCGCAGCAATAATAAAGCAAAGTTCTAAAAAGATAATTGTTTTTGATATCCCTTTGCTTTTTGAGTGCGGCTTAGAAGATAGTTTTGATTTAACACTTTGTATTTATTGTGATTTGGATTCCCGTTTAAAAAGGGCAATTTCGCGCAAAATGACAAAACAAGATTTTATAAGCAGGGATAAGGCCCAAATCGCTTTAGAAGAAAAAGCGCAAAGGGCAAACCTTGTAATTTTTAATAATTCAAACAAAAAAGATTTAGAAGAAAAAATAGCAAAACTATTTTTGATTTTAAATAATAAATAAGAGGAAAATTATGGACAACAAAGAAGCAAAAGAAGTAAAAACCACAACAACTCGCAGAAAATATACTCCGCGCACAACGCGCCCGCAAACTGCAAACAATGCTCAAAATGTAAATCAAAATACACCGGCAAATAATGGTGCAATAAATAATCAGGGGCAAAATAATAATCAAAATAATTATAATAATTTTGCGCGCCCCGCCCAAGCACCTTCTATGAAGGCAAACGGCGCAAAAACTTTGGATGCTTTGGCCCTTTCTAAATTAAGCGTGGCCGAACTTACAAAACTTGCCGTTAATTATAATGTGCAGGATATTTCCGGCTTAAGAAAGCAAGAATTAATCGGCAAGATTGTGGAAGTGCAGGCAAAGCAAAACGGCTCTGTTTACGGCGGCGGTGTTTTGGAAATTTTGCCCGACGGCTTTGGCTTTTTGCGTTCCGAAGAAAATAATTATCTTGCCGGCGCGCAGGATATTTATGTTTCACCCTCTCAAATAAAAAGATTTGGTTTAAGAAAAGGCGATAATATTGAAGGCCTTATCCGCCCGCCGAAAGATGGGGAAAGATTTTTTGCTATGCTCCAAGTCCAAAAAGTTAACAATGTTGAAGCAGAAAAAATTTACAATAGACCTTTGTTTGAAAACTTAACACCGCTTCATCCAAACAACCGCTTTGTTTTGGAAGTAAATAAAAATGACCTTACCCAAAGAGTTATTGATTTAATGGCCCCTATCGGCAAAGGCCAGCGCGCTTTGATTGTGGCAGCCCCTAAGACAGGTAAAACCGTTATGATGCAATCTTTGGCAAACTCTTTAACAACAAATCATAAAGATATTGAACTTTTGGTTCTCTTGATTGATGAAAGACCGGAAGAAGTTACCGATAAGCGCCGCAATATTAAAGGCGAGGTTATTGCCTCCACCTTTGACGAGCCGGCCGAAAGACACGTGCAAGTGGCCGAAATGGTGCTTGAAAAAGCAAAACGCGGCGTAGAGCACGGCAAAGATGTTGTTATTTTGCTTGACTCTATTACCCGCCTTGCAAGGGCTTATAATACCGTTATGCCGGCTTCAGGCAGAGTTTTAACCGGCGGTCTTGAAACAACCTCCTTGCAAAGACCGAAAAGATTTTTCGGTGCAGCAAGAAATATTGAAGAAGGCGGCTCTTTAACAATTATCGCCACTGCTCTTGTTGAAACCGGCAGCAGAATGGACGATATCATCTTTGAAGAATTTAAAGGCACCGGCAACAGCGAAATTTACCTTGATAGAAAACTTAGTGATAGAAGAATCTTCCCCGCTATTGATATTAATAGAACTTCCACCCGTAAAGAAGATTTGCTTTTGACTGAAGATGAACTTAATAAAGCCTGGATTTTGCGTAAGATTTTAGCGCCGCTTAGTTCTGTTGATGCTATGACCTTGCTGCTTGAAAAGTTGTCGGCTACGAAGTCTAATAAAGACTTCTTAAAGCAAATGGAAGCCAACCATTTCTAGTGTTTGCTAAGGCTTTTGGGCTATTTTTAATTTTTTAGAAATTTCGGATACGCGGGGTTGCCACCCGCTCTAGGTATACCTCATTTCTAAAAAAATTAAAAATATCTCCAAAATCCTTGCAAAACAATTTGTTCTATTTAGTATTAAAATTTGTCTAAAAACCCTTGCAAAAATGATTTGCTATATTTTTAATTTTTTCAGGCTTCGGATACGCGGGGCCGTGGGCACAAACTTTGTGTTGCCACCCGCTCTAGGTATCCCTCATTTCTAAAAGCGTTTTTTCTTTAGAAAAAAGAAAAAACTAATTAAAACTATCTCCAAAATCCTTGCAAAAACATTTGCTCTGATAGGGCGAAATTTGAACCGCAAAATCCTCGCTGAAAAATAGTAAAAAGAGAACATATTTTGTAAAAAGTGTAGCACAAAAATTGCTTTTGCAAT
>JAZKZM010000108.1:0-4055 GCA_045612685.1 Elusimicrobiaceae bacterium | reverse complement strand
AAATTATTCAAGAGAAAAGGCTTTCTTTACCGGATTTGATAAAATCCCCGGGGGAAAACTTACTGATGGGTCTGAATCTTATTCTCCAAGCACACCAAATTTATTAATTATCGGGGACGGAAACTATGAAGTTGAACTTAACCCTGAACACCAATGTGCAATTTCCCGCTATAAACAAGATGGGGAAGAAAAATTTACATTTTCTATTTCTTATCTTAGAAACGGCCTTGGCTGCACGGGCGATATTTGCAGTAGTTTTGCATCAGAAGTTGTTGCTTTAGCAGATGAACTTTGTAATAATCCTTTTGTCCTTCCTGAAAATCCAACTTGTGATACTCCTACTTGTATAATACCAAAAGTTTTAAGTGCGGATGGTTGCAGTTGTCAATGTCCTAGTGGTGTGGAAGAAAGTTGTTCTTCTTTTGAAAACTTTAATCCTAACACTTGCAGTTGCGAATGCGACCAATCAAAAGTGCCTACTCCAAACCATCCTGAAAATTATATTTTTACTATTGAAAGATGTTATGAATGTATTTTAAGTGTTGATACTTGTGCAGCCCAAGGTAAAGTATTTGATCAGAATAATTGTGAATGTGTTACTTGTAATGTTGTTGACGGTATTTGTCATTGTCCGGACGGTCAAGTTAATATAGATGGTGTTTGTGGAATTTGCGCTCCGGAAAATTATCACTCTTTTTCTGTCGGAAACGGCTTATATCAAGGCTTATGCTGTCAAGGGGATACGCCTATCTTTAATAGCCAAACCAGAACTTGTGATCCTTGCCCGGATGGCTCAAGTTGGGATAATATTTCTAAAAAATGTGTTTGCGCCGATTCAAATAAAACTTTAATAGACGGCTATTGCCAATGTGATACGGAAAATAATTGGCAAGCAGCCCAAGTTGGCACAGCTGAACTTGTGAACGGATGCTGCAACACAACAACTTCAAGTTTTTCTCAAGCTGTTAACGGGTTTCCTTCAAGTTGTTGCCCTGCAGGGGTAGCTGCTATTACCTATCAATATAATCCATACGGAATATATGATATGCAAGGAACGGTAAAATCAAGAGTATGCTGTCCTAATAATAGGCCTTATGCTACAACATCTCACGCGGATGCCGGTTTATCTACTGAATTTGGATATGGTATCAGCGATTTAAAGCCATATTGTATGAGATGTCCTGACACTTCACTTACGGTTGATAATAATGGCAATTGTGTGGAATGTCCTTCTGACAAATATCCTCATTATAATCAAAATTATGGTTATGCGGAATGTCTTTCCTGCGGAGAGCATCATATAGTTCAGGACCAAGTTTGTGTTTGTGATTCTCAGAATAACTGGGTAGAAGCAGGATATGGCAATTTGCTTGATAACGGTTGCTGCCAATCACAAAATTTAAAAGTTTTACCTTATAATGGCGGCGAAATAAAAGCCTGTTGTGCCTATGAGGCATACACATATAAATGGAGCAATAGAAATGACCAATCTTTAGCCGGTTGTTGCTCTGCTGACAGACCTTTTGTTCATAAACAACATCAGGCAGATACCAGTAATGATCCCGGGGCGGCTTTAATGTGCAGAAAATGTCCTAATGCCACAGATACCTGGACTGCCGAGGAAGATTGCCATTCTTGTCCAGCCGGTCAATATGCACATTATAACCAAACAAAAGGTTATGCCGATTGTTTATCTTGCGGCGAACATCAAATTGTTAATTCTACAGGTGATGGCTGTGTTTGTGATAGCGCAAACGGTTGGCAAGATGTAGGCGGCTCTTGCTGTGCAAACTCAGATGTAAGAATTCTTGATGGTTTATTTAATTCTGATGAAGTTATCAAAACTTGCTGCCCGAGTTCAAATTCTTCAGTTCAAATTCAAGCATATACTTATGGCGGCTCTCAAAGGATGATATCTTCTCAAGCAGGCTGCTGCTCAATTGAAAGGCCGTATGCTTACAGCACTCATGATACACATGATTGGAATCCCGGTGCCGGTGTTATGTGTATGAAATGCCCTAGTGCTAATCAAACATTTAAAGATAATTCTTGTAAGAGTTGCGCGGCTGCTTATCCAGGACAAAATAGAATTGCGCAGTATAATGCCGCCAATGGTTATGCCGATTGCGTGTGTCCAGAAGGGCAGGTGGAAGTAAACGGCGTTTGTAAAACTTGTGCCCAGGCTTACGGTGCGGGATATACTTATACTCCTTATGGCAATGGCAATCATTGTTGTGCACCGGGGTATCTTGTTTCTTCCGGCACGCAGACAGGTTGTTCTTATTGCCCTAATGCCGTGCAAACTTGGGTAAACGAAACTTGTTCTAACTGCGGACCAAATGAATATCCGCAATATAATGAAAGTCTTGGTTATGCACAGTGTGTTGCTTGTGCGGAACATAATGTTGTAAACAGCGATATGACAGGTTGTGTGTGTGATGCCCAACACGGTTGGCTTGCAGCTGATTACGGCAATGCTTTTGAAAGCGGCTGCTGTGCGCAAGCAAACCGCAGAGTATTAACAGGCACAGATGAACATTTGCTTTCTGCCACTGTATCGGTATGTTGTGTAAATGATGCTTTTACATATAGAGATAATGGCGTAAAAGGCGGATGCTGCACAGGAACAAGACCTCATACCAGAGTTGATGAAGATTTTGTTACAATAACACCTCTTTTTAATGATCTTCTTGTAAATCAAAATTGTAGAATGTGCACCAATGTTTATCATACAAAAGTTAACGGAACAGGCCCTTGTATATCTTGTGAACAGGCCTATCCCGGACAAAATAGAGTTGCAAACTTAGGGGATGAGCATCACAGTATAATTACCCAACAAGGTTATGCAGATTGTTCGTGTCCTAATGAAACTATTGAAGTTGGCAATGTTTGCAAAACTTGTGCCCAAATTCACGGGGAAGGTTCTGTTTGGACGAATTTCGGTTATGGCACTTACGGTGATAATTGCTGTGCTCCGGGCCATCAGCCGCAAAACGGAACAGCTAACGGTTGTGCTCCCTGTTTAGCAAATGAAACACCTAATCCTTCTTGCCCGGGCGGATGTATCCAATGTTTGGCTCCTGCATCTTATTCCAAAACGGGCGAGTGCGCTTGTGCTTGCTATTCAAGCGGAACAACAGCAGTTCTTTATTATGACCAATTCGGAAATAACGGCACTCCTTGCTGTAAATGTAATGCTAAAGTCGGTGTGACGGATGATCCTTTATTTAACCCTAACGGCAACGGCTGTTATATAGGTAATTAATTGAAAAAGCACAATTAATAAAATATATATTGATAGCTAATATTTTAAATTTGATTATATAAAGGACTTATTGTGTTTTATAAAAAATATAGTAGAATATAAAAGTAAGTAGTAAAATAGGAGATACTATGAAATTAAAATCTATAAAACAGAAAAAGGGTTTTACCCTTGTAGAAATACTGGTAGTTGTCTTAATCGTCGGCATACTGGTAACTATTGCTTTGCCTTCATATCGTAAAGCGATTTTTAAATCGCGTGCGGCAGAAGCAATAAACTTGCTTACTATGCTTCGTTCTAAGCAAGCTACTAATTATGCTAAAAATAAGGCTTTCTTTACCGGATTTGATAAAATCCCCGGCGGAAAGCTTACTTTCGGGCCTGAATCTTATTCTCCAAGCACACCAAATTTATTAATTATCGGGGACGGAAACTATGAAGTTGAACTTCATCCTGACAAACAATGCGCAATTGCCCGTTATAAAGAAGACGGGGAAGAAAAGTTTACATTTTCTATTTCTTATTTTAGAAACGGCCTTGGCTGCACGGGCGATATTTGCAGTAGTTTTGCATCAGAAGTTGTTGCTTTAGCAGATGAATTATGCGATACTCCTATTCCTGAGGCACCTTCATATACCTGTCCTAATCCTAATTTTGACCCAAGCTCTTGTGTTTATCCTCAAGTTTTAAGCGCGGATGGTTGCAGTTGTCAGTGTTCTAGTGGTGTGCAGAGTTCTTGCACCTCATCTCAATCTTTTAATCCTAACACTTGCAGTTGTGAGTGTAATCAAAG
>JAZKZM010000107.1:0-1319 GCA_045612685.1 Elusimicrobiaceae bacterium | reverse complement strand
TATTATTATTTTCTTTTTTTAGGCCGTAAAATTTAGCAATTCTATTGATAATTTTATAGACGGGGTTTTTATCCTCAAATTCAAGTGCGGGGGTATTATCTTTCTTTTCCGGCTCCGGCGTAGAAAACATAAAAGGCAAAGCCATTAAAAAGAAAAATAAAATAACAGCTATTTTAAAAAATTTATCATTTAAAAATTGCATAATTTTATTTTATATAAAATATCAGATAAAAATATTTTATCAAAAAAAGCCGTTTTGTATAGGAGAAAAAAGGCCCATTTCAAAAATAGGCCTTTTGGAAATTTTAAGAAAGAAATTTAATTGGGATAATTCCAAGAAGCAAAATTAGTGTCAATTTGTGGGGCATTATCACCGGTTTCTTCTTGGCATATTTTGCTTTGCGGCGAAGAAATATCCCCTGTTGTTATTACACAAACGCGAAGTCCGCTTCGCAAAGTATTTACAAGGTAAATTTGATATTGCATATTTATATTGCTATCCGCGCATTTTACAAGAGAATAAGTATCATTGTCAAATTTTGAAATGCGGCAAAAACCCCAATTATAGTTATAATCATATTTAGGGCTAATATCAATTATTTCAATTGGTTCTGGCATAGTAATATCCAGTTTTTCAAATGTTTCTGCATATTTACCATTGGCTAAATAATAAGCCTCTTGTGCCGTTGCGATACTTCTTGTTATTTCTTTTAAGGTATTATATTTTGTTTTTATTACACTTTTTTGATATTGTGGCACGGCGATACTTGCCAAAATACCGATAATAAGAACTACTACAAGTAATTCAATTAAAGTAAAACCTTTGTTTGATTTCATAAATGTTTTTCTCCTATTATTTATTTGACTTAACAAATTCAATTTTATTTTTTTTTTTTTGAAAATCAAGTTTTTTGTAAAAAACTTGTTCGCGCTCCTTTTATTTTTGCTGAAAAATCGCCAAAAAAAGATGAAATTTTGCAAAAAGAGTAGCAAATAAAACACTTTTTCAAAGAAAAAGATAGTGCGCTTTTGTAGGACGAAGAGTCAAAAAAACTTGCTTATTTTTTTTTTTTTGATACACTACTTTTATAAATTTAATAAAAAGAGGTGTTTTTATGAAAAATCAAGCGTTCACGCTAATAGAATTATTAGTCGTTGTTTTAATAATTGGTATCTTGGCTGCAATCGCCGTTCCTCAGTATCAATATGCTGTTTTAAAAAGCAGATATCATACCTTAATGGATATTACAAAATCTATAAAAGATGCTCAGGAAGTTTATTTTTTAGCCAATGGTCACTATGCTGATAATTTTAATGAC
>JAZKZM010000106.1:0-1404 GCA_045612685.1 Elusimicrobiaceae bacterium | reverse complement strand
AGCGGCGTAACAAATAAAGTAAAAATTAAAAATATAATAATGTTATTTTTCATTTAACTCTATTAAAGTAATTTCATTATTAGTGAATAAACGCATTGAAGGCCCCCAGTAAAAAGTGCCTTGATTTACATATAAATTACTTTCTCCGTATTTATAAAGTCCGCTTATATATTTATAGCGTAAAGCAACTAAATAATTAAAAGGCCAAATTTGCCCTGCGTGCGTGTGCCCGCTTAGCATTAAATCTATTTTGGGGGCAAGTTCTTTAAAATTATTTGGCTGGTGTTGCAAAAGGATAGTAAACTTTTCCTGCGGTTTTAAATTGGCTAAAAATTGTTGGTCCGGGCGGTCGCTTACGCCGTTTAGTATTATGCCGCAAGTTTCTATGGTTTTATTATCTAAATCTATTAAATCAGCTTGTTTAAAAAGTTCTCTGTTTTGGACTAGTCCGCCGTAATATTCGTGATTGCCGCTTATTACATATTTGCCGCAAGGTGCATTAAGATTTTTTATTAAGTCAATATAGGGTTGCATATTTTTTGTTTCTTCAAAAATATCGCCTGTAAAAACAATTAAATCGGGCTTGGCGGAGTTAATGGCGTCAATAACTTTTTTAAGACGTTCAGGGGTGATATTTTTGCCTAGATGGGTATCGGAAATTTGCGCAATTAAAAGCGGTTGTTTTATTTTTGTGCTGGCAATTTCTATTTGTTTAATAAGCGGCATTTTGAAAGCATTGTAAGTCGCAAACAAAGTTAAAACAGCCGCTATTATTAAAGGTAAATAAATATACAAATTCAAGCGGCATATTTTAAGCAAAATAAACAACATACTAAAACAAAACCATAGGAAAATAAAACCAAGCCAATTATGCGTAAAAATATGCAAAGTCGCTGCCCCAAAACCATTATAAGTGCGGGTTTCGGCAAGCAAAAATATTAAAACACAACTAAGCAGCAAAGGCAGCAGTTTTAAAAATAAATTTGACAAAGCAAAACTCTGCAAAAAGCAAATATAGTGCATTAAGGTAATTATTAAACCGAAAACTATAAAAAAAGCAATCATTTTTTATTTTCAAAAACTCCGAGTTTTCTGTTTTTTGTTACATTATCACAAGGGAAAAGTTTGCCGTTCATTGCAACATAAGTGCCGTAAGGCAAAGCCTGCGCAAAAGATAAAGCGCTTGATAAATTAAAAATACCGTCTGAAGAACCAAATTTATAAGGTATCATAGCACCGGTTAAAACGATAGTTTTATTTTTTGTTTTTCCGCCTAAGAACATTGCTGTTTTTTCCATAGTATCGGTGCCGTGGGTTATAACAATTTCTTTTTCGGGGCAGTTTTGGACGGCTTTTAAAATGATTTTTCTATCCGCATCAGTCATAAACAAGCTGTCTTTTAGC
>JAZKZM010000105.1:0-2641 GCA_045612685.1 Elusimicrobiaceae bacterium | reverse complement strand
TTAAGTTTATAAATAAACTTTATCAAAAAAAAAAAAATACGCAACCCTTTTTGACTCTTCGTCCTACAAACACGCGCTATCTTTTTCTTTGTTATGCTACACTCTTTGCAAAAAGTGTTCTTTTTTTGACTATTTTTCAGCGAAAAATTCTACAAAAGTGCACTGACTTTTGCTTTACAAAAATTATTTATTTTACTATTTTTTAAGAGATAGGTATAGAGAAAATTTCAATTTTTATTTTTGGCGTTTTTTGATATCTGGGCCGTAAATGGTCTTCCAATCATCACGCATAGATACAGGTATCCAGCCGTATGTTGAGGCATCTTCGCGCATTTTATCAGCTTTTTTAATATTGCCGTATTCGCGTTCAAGGTCATCACATAAAAGCATAAAGCCGAGCGCTTTATATTTATTATCATTAATGGTGTAGTTTACCATACTTGCATCACTTAAAGTATTGCCAAAAGCAAGAACAGGCTGCACGCCGATTTCTTGGACTATGACGGAAACTTTATTCATCTGCAAATTTTTAATAAGGTTTTTGCCGCCTAAAATTAACTTATCGCCGGCTTTAAAGGTATAATCAAGGCCGTCTTTATCCCCTTGCGCGTTTGAAACAATTGTGCTATCAGAACCGATAATTTGTTTGTTTGGAATATAGGGCAAATTTTCCTCAATTAAAGGGCGCACCATTAATCTATCAGAACCGCTACAAATATAAACCGTAAATTTATTTTTTACAAGATATTCAACTACTTCTACCATAGGTTTATAAAAAATATCGCCGCGTTTCATATTGATAAAACCGGGTTGGTCCTGCTGCATAAAATCGCGGACATAGGCGTAAAATTCTTCAAGAGTCATACCTTTATAGGCTTCTGAAACCATTTTTTCGCGATTGGCGTTTAGAGTCGGGAAAATACCTTTTTCGCGCGAGTTTTTGGCGGCTGTAAGTTGCTCTTTTGTAGGTTTATAACTTTTATCATCAAGCACGCGATGTTCAAACAAAGCCCAATCAAAATAAGTGGGGTCTGTTTCAAGAATAAGCGTGCCGTCAAGGTCAAAAACGGCGATTCTGTTTTCAACAGGTATATAATTGGGAGATTTCTTATTTGTTATATCTTGCATATAACTGATAAGCGCTTTTTTGGCAGGTGCTTCATTATACCAAAGCGAAAGATTATCTTTTTTAACCTGCGTGCAACCGGTAAAAAGACCGGCAACTAAAATAGATACAAAAAGTAAAAAATATTTTGAGTGTTTTTTTTGCATAATATTTGCTCCTAAAAAATTATATCTTGCTTTTATTTTACTATATATAAAATAAAACCTTTTATTTGTTAATAATTGCGCCGGCAGGGCATACCAAATGGCAAAGCCCGCAACCAACGCAGCGGTTTTTATCTACAACGATATTGCCGTCGTTTAACTGCAAGGCCTGATGCTCCGATTCCATACAAATACTAACGCATTTGCCGCAGCGGCCGCATTTTGCGTGGTCTATTTGCGGGTAAGCAAGCGGCGTTTTCGGTAAATCTTTATGAGAGGAAATAAAAGAAATTGCTTTATCTTTTAACTCGCGGATATCTTTAAAACCTTTTTCTTCAAGATAATTTTGCAAACCTTTTAACATAGGAGTAATAACCTTATAGCCGTTTAGCATAACTTCCGTGCAAACTTGCACCGCATCAGAGCCGACAAGCATATACTGCACCGCATCTTCCCAAGTGCAAATACCGCCCATACCCAAAATCGGTAAAGAACTTGTCTGACGCATCTGCGCTACACAGCGCAGCCCAATCGGCCTAATCATAGCGCCCGAGCAGCCGCCATAAGTTGTTTTGCCGTTTACATTAAGATTCGGTGTTAAAGTTTTTAAATCAAAACCCATAAAACCTTGCACGGTATTAATTGCGGCAAGGCCGTCTGCACCGGCTTGCTGCACCGCCCAAGTTATGCTTGAAATATTTGATACATTTGGCGAAAGTTTAACAAATACAGGTTTTTTGGCAACTTCCTTTACCCACTTTGTAATTGTAGAAGAAATGCCGGCATCTGTTCCTATAGCCATACCAATACCCTTTTCCGGCATACCGTGCGGACAAGAGAAATTTAACTCAAAAGCATCTGCAGGCGTATCGTTAAAGGTTTTTACAAGGTCTTGCCAAGCGACTTTGCTTACAGGTGCCATAATGCTTGCAATAATAACTTTACTTGGATATTTTTGTTTTAAAAATTTAATTCCGTCGCACCAATATTTAATAGTTTTATGGCTTAAAAGTTCTATATTTTGAAGGCCGATAATATGCTTTCTGTCTTGCAAAGCAGCATAGCGCGGGCTTGCTTCAATCATTTCTAAATCATCGGGAGTTATGGTTTTTAAAACAGCGCCCCCCCAGCCCATTTCAAAAGCAATATCTATACTTTCAATAAGGGCTGTCGGCGGGGCAGAAGCAAGCAAAAAGGGATTTTCAAAATCTATTCCTAAAATATTGGTTTGTAAAGTTGAACTCATAAAAAACCTCTCTTTAAAATATTAATTATAGCAATTTTAAATTGCACATAAACAGAAAATATTGCAAAATATAATTTGTGTGTAAGATATTTTGTGTAAAAAGGAGATAAATTATGAAAAAACTTA
>JAZKZM010000104.1:0-6385 GCA_045612685.1 Elusimicrobiaceae bacterium | reverse complement strand
TTATATACCGATGTTGTTTCTTCAGTTCTTTATGATATTTGGGAAAAGCAAAAATTAAATACAAATATTTATGATTTATCAAAGGTTAATGTTAAAGATATCTTTGCTTATATTAAAAATAGTAAATTGGGAAATAAAATGAAGAAAGGGTTGATTAATTTTATTTCTGATTTATCTCACCAAATTTCTTTTGATAAAGCTTATAAAAGATTGAAAAAAGAGTTTTCAATTAATTATCGCAATAAAGTATTGGGTAAATATGAAGAGATAATGGGTTATTTTAAAGTACCTACTTTTTCTTTTATTGAAACCATTAATGAAAATATTTATAGGAAAGGATTAATACAAGAACACTTTAAATAATTGATTGTGTGATGTTTGTTAGTGTTCTTATAGTAATAAGGTGTATTTGCTAAAAGTGGTAAAAAAAGAAGCAATATTTAAAAATCCGATAAGATTTTGACCAAGAAATTAGTATATTATAATATATGGGCTCTCTATTTTAGCCGATGTTAATAACCTAAAATAATTATTTATACCGACTTAGAATAAGACAAAAATAAGGCAAAAATGGGCCTGGAACCAATAAACGCATAAACAATAAACACATAAACCTACAAACATATAAACAATAACCCATAAACAATAAAAAAGATAAACAAGAACAAAATTAAACCCATAAAAAACAAAAAAAATAATAAGCAAGAAGCAAACATCATTTATATTTATATATGAGGTTTGCTTACCCGTATAAATTTTACAAATAAGAGGAAATAAAAAATGTGTTCAATAGAAGTTAAAAAAAGACTTTTAAAAGTAGAGGAATTAGCGGCTTTAATGGGTTCAACCCCAAAGACTATTTATTCCCTAAAATGCAGAGGCAAAATACCCGCCAATTGCATTGTAAAGAGGGGAAAATCTTTGCGTTTTGATATTGTCGAGGTTGAAAAATGGATAGACAATCTCAAAGGTGAGGCAATTGCCTAAATATTTCGGGCCTAGTTGGACTTTATCTTTCTAGGCCCAAATTAACATGGATTTTACGTCAGAGAAATGATAGGATGTACACAAATGGAGTAAAGATTTATGTCAATAAAAGATAATAAAAACGGAACTTGCACAATAGATTATAGAGATAATTTAGGTAAAAGAAGAAGAAAAACTATTACAGGTAGCAAAACCTTAGCAAAGGAAGTTTTAAATAAAATCAAAACAAAAATAGCAGAAGGAACATATTTTCCTGAAAGAGTAAAACAAAGCATTACTTTTAAAGAAGCCACTGAAAAATATTGGAAATTGCACGCTTGTACTAGTAAAGGGGCTTCTAAATCAAAATATGTTATAGATTCTTTAGTTAAAAAGTTTGGCTTTCAGCGTCTTGACCAAATAACAACATCTGATATTCAAGCTTTTTATAATGATAAAATTCAGAAAACAAGCCCGTCAACAGCAAACAGAAATTTTACTGTTATTAGGGCTATTTTTAACAGAGCAATTGCGTGGGATCTTTTTAAAGGAGAAAATCCTTGTAATAAAGTTTCCCGTAAGAGAAGTAACCCAGCAAAACTACGCTTTTTAAGTAAAGAAGAAATGGAACTTCTTTTAAATAATGCTCCTGATAGTATAAAACCTCTTCTTCAGTGTGCTTTAATGACGGGTATGCGTAGGGGAGAAATTTTAAATTTAACTTGGAAAGATGTTGATCTTGAAAATGGAATGATTTATGTTAGAGATTCAAAGTCGGGTAAATCAAGAGAAATTCCAATGATTCCCGAACTTATAGAAATCTTTAACAAGTTAGATAAAAACAAAAATATCATTTTTGATATTACAATTCCTTGTCTAAGAAAGCGTTATTACAAATTGCTAAATAGTGTGGGTATTACAGATTGTTGTTTCCATACCCTACGGCATTCTTTTGCAAGTCATTTTGTTATGAATAATGGTTCTCTTAGTGCTCTGCAAAAGATACTTGGCCATTCCAGCATTACTTTAACTATGAGATATGCACATTTAGCACCAGACCACATTAAAAAGGAAATGAAAATATTATCTCCTGTGTTTTGTTTTAGTTGCTAATCGTGTTTATTTGTACACATTATTTTGGATTTTAATGTGCACAAATGATTTTGTCAACATTGGAATGTGCAAAACTATATTTGTGCACATTATTTTGCATTTTAATGTGCGAAATCGTGTTTGTGCACATTATTTTGCATTTTAATATGCAAATTGTTATAATGATAAACGGAGGATATTTAAAATGAAACCTTGTATACCAAAAAAAATGCCGATTGAGGGTATTGATTTTAATCAATTAGCCAACAAACTTGAAGATGCTTCATCTAATATCTATAGATATGATGGTATGCTCAACAATATTTTAAATCCAGATATTCTTCTTGCCCCACTTATGCGTAAGGAAGCAGAATTATCTTCTCGTATAGAAGGGACTCAATCAACAATGAGTGAAGTATTAGAGTTTGAAGCAGGAAAAAAATTTGAGAAAAATAAAGAAAAAGAAATTATTGATCTTAGAAATTATAGATATGCGTTAAGATTAGGTGAGCAATACATTAATGATGGAAGAAAGATTTCTTTATCTTTATTGAAAGAGTTGCATCAGTCTCTTATGAAAGATGCTAGATGGGATTCTCGCTCAGTGCCAGGTAATTTTAGAGAAGAACAGGTATTTATTGCTCCACAAGGTCAAACTATAGAGAATGCTTCTTATGTTCCTCCAGAGCATTTTCTAATAAAAGAATATTTAGAAAATTGGGAAGATTTTATTTCTAAAGAAAATCTCAATAAGCTAATAAAAGCTGCTATAATTCATGCTCAATTTGAAATAATTCACCCTTTCGTTGATGGTAATGGTAGAATTGGAAGAATGTTAATACCTTTATATTTATTTCAAGCTAATGTTTTACAAAAACCTGTACTTTATATTAGTGAATACTTCGAACAAAATAGGGAAGAGTATTATAAGCATTTAAGAAATATTACTTTAAATAATGATTGGCAAAGTTGGATAGAATTTTTCTTGACAGCAATAGAGATACAATCAAGAAACAATATCATAAAAACAAAGTTAATAAGTGCTTTATATGAAGAAATGAAAAATAAATTTCAAGAAGCAATACGTTCGGAACGGAACATATCTGTATTAGACACTTTTTTCAAAAGTCCAATTATTAATGTAAATCTCTTTTCTAAGAAAACTGGTATTACAAGTCCTAACACAGCAAGATCTATATTGCAGAAATTAGAGAAAAATAAACTAATTGTAAAAGTGCAAGAAGGCAGAGGAAGATTTTCAGCCATATATGCTTTCCCCGCACTTTTATATATCGCCAATGAAAATTTACATTAGGTAAATAAGTCCTTTGTATAACTTAATGAGTAATTAAGTATATTTTTGCACTGATTTCTTCTAAGAATGATTGTATGCTACTATTATTGTTGTCTTCCCAAGAATAAATTTGTTGGTGGCTTACATCAAAATGGATATCTGTTTTGGCATCTAATACTTTTTTTTCACAAATATAAATTACAGGTAAACCTAATCCTTCCGCATATCCTGCTTCCCAATATGCTCCTCTATTTCCATGAGTTAAATCACATATTAAAAAGCGGCTTTGTTTTATTGCTACCCGAAGTTTGTTATCAATTAAATTCTCTGTAGATGTTATATCACTTAAAAGTTTTAAATCAAATCCTAATTCCTTTATTCTTGGCGTAAGAATATTTTTTATAAATTTGATTTGTTCGGATTCAAATTTCATCGCCATAAAAGCTTGTGTGCTATTTTTATTCATTTTTTTTAATTCTTTTACTCTATCCCAACCAGTAATACTTAATTTAACTGTATAATATTCTCCATTTATTTGAGTTGCAGGATTTAATAGTTTTTTGATTGTTAACTCTTTTAAAATTTCTATAAAATTATTAGTATCAACTGCTCCAATCCAAGCTTGAATTTGTTTTCCTTCGATAGAGTTATATGCAATTTTAAAGTTATTGCCTAAATATTTTGTATGTGAAGCTATATATAAAATTAAATTATCCGCTTGTTCAGCAGGAGTAGGAAGAGAAGTATTATCCAATACCCACTTAAAAGGTATCGGTGGCATTCCTTCATACGGTTCCCTGTTATAGTATAAATAATTTGTTGCAATATAATGAGCTAATTTTGCCCAAGCTAATAATTTTTCTTCATTATTATATTTTCTCGCATTTAATTCTTTCTCACAATTTGATATATCTAAGCTGAAATATCCCAAACAAGTAAATGGTTCTGTACCACAGAAATTAGTGTGTTTATGTTTTTCTCCACAAAAAGGACATTTAAAATTATCCATTGTTAATTCTTCATATAAATTTGCCATATTTATTTTCCTTTTAAAAGTAATATTCTCTATGATATCATATTTAATAGAATTGAAATTTAAATTGTTATATTGCTTTGTGTCTTCACTTAATATTTTGTAAAATATACTAACAAGGCAAGTTTTACGGCTGGCTTTTTAGTTCTTTAATAATTTAAGTTCTTAACTACCTTAAATTGCTTTAAAATCTTTGATATTTTTAAAAAAGTGGTCATTTTTTGGACACTTGAGTTTCTAAAAATATAAAAATAAAGCAAATTTCTAAAAATAAAAAAGCAAAATCTCAGTCGTAAAATTTGAAAAATTTTAATAAAATGTCTCGTTCGTCTAGTGGTCCAGGACGCCGCCCTCTCAAGGCGGAGATCACGGGTTCAAATCCCGTACGAGACGTTTTTTTACTGCGTCTTTTGAGCTTATAGGGCGTTGCAACCTTAGTCGGATACTTCGGCCTCCGGCCTTTCACAGTATACTCTCCTGCGGTTGCGCCTACTCTAAACTCAAAATACTTGTAAAAATATTCGCGCTCTTTCTGTTAGAAAAATTAATCTAAAAATACTTGTGAGATTTTACAGAGATAATAAATTTTATTGTAAATTTTGTAAAAGGGTATTGACACCTTTTATAATTATATAATATAATTAAAAATATCTATTTTATGTTGGGGGTGATTTTGTGTTAGACATATTAGAAGTGCTATTATCAGCAAAGCAAAAAACACAAAAACGGGAAGATCGCTTTTCTATAGTTGGAGAAGATGACGGAAAGGGCTGTATTGTCTTTCATAAACATTATTTATATAACCCAAACAGAAAATCCAAACCAATCAAAATTTCTGTAAAAGATTTTTGGGGAACAGCAGATTCTTTTGTCGGCGGAGTATATCAGGCGCAATATTTGCCGGAAGATAAAAAAGCTTCTCCCGAGGAAACTAAAAAGAAATTAAGACGCTTGCAAAGATATTTGAGGGAAGATCCCGATAGAAAAAAAACAACTACTAAGAAAACGACCGCAAATAAAAAAGTTACTTGTAGAAAAACAAAAAAGAAAGCATAATTCTATTTGAAGTATCAAAAATATCTCCCTGTTGTTTTAGGCAGGGGGATATTTATTTTTTGCGGCGGCTTTTTGGTAAATTTTAATTAATAATAAAATAATATCCGGGTTTCCAACCATCAGGGTCATTTTTTCCCATACTTTTACAAATATCTAATGCAAGATCGCTTTTTCCACCAATTTCGCCGTTTAATCCTAAAGCAATACACCATATTTTACCGCCGTTATGATTTGTATGTAATAACTTGGTTTCTATAGCCGGCAAATTAGGAGATAATGCACCTGCATCACATTGAGATTTGGCAGCACAGCTAAAGTAATATACATTTGGGTCCATTTGTTCTGTGCTTTCAGGTAGGTATCTATCTTTGGGAATATTAATATCTAATTCGTCTAAATTGTTTGTATGATCTCCATTTGCTAAATAAAATCTTTCTTGAGCATCGGCCATAGCTTTAACCATAAGAACAGCTTCCGATACGCGCGATTTTATAACAGCTTTTTGGTATTGCGGCACGGCGATACTTGCCAAAATACCGATGATAAGAACGACAACGAGTAATTCAATAAGCGTAAACCCTTTTTTCATTTTATTTTCTCCTATATTTAGCGGTGAAGATTCCGAACAAAGACCTTTCGGAATGACGATTTTATTAATTATTAATCGTCATGCTGAGGTGTTTTTGCTCAGCATCTCTCCTTTCTTTTGATAATTCAATTTTATTTTTTTTTTTTTTGAAAATCAAGTTTTTTTAACTCTCCGTCCTACGGGATAGAGTTTGTGTTTTGCTTCGCAAAATTAATATATATGCTGCTTTTTTACAAAAAGAGCAATAAACAAACCTCATAAATCTTCGCTGAAAAAAAGACAAAAAAGAACAAATTTGTAAAAAGAGTAGCAAACAAAATTGCTTTTACAAAGTAAAAGCAAAAACATATATTAT
>JAZKZM010000103.1:0-2849 GCA_045612685.1 Elusimicrobiaceae bacterium | reverse complement strand
CAATAAATATTATAAAAAACAGGTAATATTAGCCTTGGCTTCTTATGCAGATTTTCTTGTGGCGATTATCTGCACAAAAGATTTGCTTCGTTTTGGTGTGATTGCTGTAAGTAAAGTAAAAAATTTAACAAAATTTATGATAGCTATAAGAGCTTATAAAGGCTTACCAAACAGCTTTGCCAAAGCAGTAAAACTGACAAGACTTTTAGAAGCGACTAAATTTACACCTAAAAGTATTGCCAGAATGAATAAATTTAAAAAATTTAATGCAAATCCTTTACCTTTTATTTCCAGCACAGTTGCAGCAAGAATGAATGTTGAAAGTCAAGCCTTTATAGGCAGCGTTTCCGGTAAAATAACAGGGGTTAAAAACGGCGTATTAGTTGGCTCACAGGAATTTTTACGTCCTATATCAGGTTCTTATAAAGGTAAAATTCTTGCAAAACAAGGCGCATTAGGCGGCACTTATATGGTAGGCGCTGCAAGCGCTTTACAAACAACACCTGAGGTCGCACTTTCCTTTAAAGATACCATGAAAGCCATAGGTTATAAAATAAAATACGAATTTCCTCTTAGCCCTTGGATTAAACCCGATCCGAAAGAAATTCCTAATTTAGATATATCCAATTTATCTTTAGAAATAATAGATAAAAAAAATAATCCTATAAAAGTTACAAGTATGACTATTGACGATAAAGTGTTATACATTAATGACAAAATGTTCAAAACCTTTAAAGCCACTTTACCGGAAGACCAACTTGAAATTGTAAATCAACTTGTAAAGAATCATAATATTACACTTGGTATAGATGGTTTTTATATTAAGCCTTTATGGAAAGAATTTTCTATATTTGCTTGGAATAAACCTATTAATTCCTTAATTAAAGCAATACCTGATATTCCGGGCAAATTATCGGCCAGATGGCACAATAGCGAAATTATTGATATCTTTGATATTGAAGGTAATGTCGTTATGAAAATGGGCTTAAACAGAGGTCATAAAAATGATTTAAGCCTGCTTAGAAAACTTGGTATAGAATCCGCTGGCAATAGTGCTAAAGCAAGATTGATATATAACAACGGTGCTTTATTTATTGAAGAAGCCGGCAATTTGGCAAGAGTAGAAGGGCTTGTTGGTTTATCTTTACCTAAGACAGCCTTGTTTAATATGACAAAAGGTAAAGAAATTTCCTTCTTAAATGATTTATTTAGTATGCCTGCAAGAGCAGATAAAATTTCTCCTTTAAAAATAAATAAAACAAGGTCAAAACTTTTCTGGCCGTTTATGACCCAAGCATTAAGTTATAGTGCTGCATCTACCAGTTTGATGATGACTATGGAAAAAGCACCCTTTAATTTTACTCCTACAAATAGTGTTATTATTGGGTTATTTTTACCATATATATGGTCCTTTGCTTCTCCTTTGTTTGCACCTTTAGTAAAAATGTGGGGGGCAAAACCTGTTTTGTTAGGTTCTTTAGCTATTGCCGGGGCAGGTTTAGGAACAGCTTGGCTTTCCGGCTATCGCGGAAACGCTACTAATAAGTTGGATGATGAAGGCAGAGTTATACCTCAAAGAGATAGCCAGGGCAATATTATTTATGCTAACCCCAATGAAAAAGATCCAAAGAAGAGAGTTCCTCTTTATGAATTAAGAGAAGATACTTTATCCCCTTTACCGCTTTATATTGCCTCCGGGGCTACGGGGCTTGCCTCTGCCGGTATTAGGGCAACTGCAAATATTTTAATCAAAGGCTATGAATTAAATAAAAGAAGTTTAACTGTATCAATGTTATTTAAAAATGTCGGCGGTATGGCTTTTACAGCAGTTCCTTTTGTTGCTAATAGTTTAGCAAAAATGGATAAAGACAAATTTAGAGATAAGAGAAAAGATTTCTCTGTTACTTATTTGCCGCTATTAGGTTTAACAGCTTTTGCCGGAGCAGGTATAGCCCTTAGAATGCCTAAAATGAATATTCCGGGATATAAACCTGTTTCTGCAGATTTCTTTAAAAAGCCTTGGAAATTATTAATTACTTCACAAATTGCACCATATACTATTGGTATGATGGGCGTATGTTCTTTAGAAGGTTATGTTTACTTTAAAGGTGTTAATGCCTTAGCAAGAGATACTTTTGAAGGTTATAATGTCCAAGCGGAAAATGCTAAATTTATGGCAAGTCTTTTTACGGCAATACCGCAATTTACGCTTAGGCTTACATCTCCAAGAAAAGTGTTCTATGGCAGAGGTTTATTTAACTCGGCTCTGCTTTCACTGAGCGGAACGCTTTTAATGGCTTTACCATCTAATAATTTATCTTTGAATGAAAATGCAACTATCGGCGCAATTGCAGGGATAGCACTTGGTTTAGGCACGGCGCAAGTTTATCAATACTCTCAAAAATTAATTATAGCACAAGCTGAAACAATGGTAGGCTCACCTGTAAAAGATGCCCAAATCTTATATAGTATGAGTAATCTTGGTTTAGTCTTGCCAACACTTTTTGCTACAAGTGCCAATAAAAGAAAAAAGAATTTAAACGAAAGTGAATTTGAAGCAACCAGAAACACTTTCTATTGGCCTATTATATTCTATTTGACAGGTATGTCTGCTATTGCTGATGCTGAAAGAGGATTTAAATTATTCCCTGCAGTAGTAAAAAATATCACATTACCTGTTATCGGATATTCCATTGAGGGTGCCTCTTTAAACAAAACTATTAATAGAGATTTGCCTAAAGTATTAAATTTAAAAACACCTGATACTTTTGACAATATTAGAATAGCACCGCTAAAGCCGCAGCAAAAAAGCAATTTAAATTTACAGATACCATTGCCTCTTATTAATA
>JAZKZM010000102.1:0-3456 GCA_045612685.1 Elusimicrobiaceae bacterium | reverse complement strand
AAAGTTGATAAAATATGCTTTTATATTTCTTTGATTTATCTTCTGTGGCTTTTATATGCGACGAGTTTAAATTTAGGTATTTTTATATTGAATTAAAAACTCGCTTTTGATATACTATTAATGTAAGAAAAAATTTTTTCTTATATAAAATTTAATATGTTTTTGGAAACTTACTTTTTAGAGTAAGGATGGCTATAGTTTTACTATGGCTAGGATTCAGTCCAAAAGCAGTCGTATTTTATTCTGCCGTCTTTATGGCGGCAGATACGGCTGTTTGTGTTTGGGTAACTGAATCCTGCTCAAATAGACAGCCGTTTTTTATTGCCTAAATTCCAAAAACAATATTAGCATATAAATCATTCATCTAAGAATGATTCCATAGGCACCTAAACTCTCCTCCTTTTATTTGAAAGGAGGAGAGTTTTTATATGAAAAAACACGGGACTTGATTTTCAAAAAAAAAAAAATAAAATGAAATTATCTAAAAGATAGGAGGAGATTCCCGATAAAAGCACTAGGGAATGAGAATAATATATGAAAAAAACAAATAAAGCATTTACCTTAATTGAATTGTTAGTTGTAGTTTTAATTATCGGCATTTTGGCAGCTATCGCCGTGCCAAAATATCAGTTAGCGGTCATAAAAAGTAAGACCTCTACCATGTTGCCTACTCTAAAAGCTATTGCCCAAGCAGATAGTGTTTTTTATATGGCTAACGGGCACTATTCACCCAGTATTTATAATTTGGATGTTAATATGCCAGGAGAATGCACAACAACGCCAGATGGCGCTGAGCTTGGACAAGTATATCAATGTGGAAAAGATTTTTTGATTGACAATTCTGGCGGATATTATATGAGAACATTTTATTGTCCAGGATATAATGACAGATATTCCAATTGTGCAGCAAATAGTGATTTTACAATTACAATAGAGGTAAATGAATCACAAGTATTACAGCCCACATGTGTTGGATGGACAGAACTAGGACAAAAAATTTGCACTTCATTCAATTTTTAATATTATCTGACTGAGATTACAACGCACTATAAACGCAAAAGCCGAAGTAAAAAATAAAAAAGCCCCGAATTTCAAAAAGAGAAATTCGGGGCGGCAAAAGAGTGCGTTTATGCGTTTAATTTGTTAGTATCAACATGTAAACCGGGACCCATGGTGGAAGCAATGCTTACGCTTCTAACATAGACACCTTTTGAGGTGGTAGGTTTAACTTTGTTGATAGTTTCCAAAACTGCTTTTGCATTATCAAACAATTTGCCTTCGTCAAAGGATGCTTTGCCTAAGGGAACGTGAACGATACCATAGGTATCTGCTTTGAATTCAATTCTACCGGCTTTTAATTCTTTAACAGCGGTAGCAATATCAAAGGTAACTGTTCCTGCTTTCGGGTTTGGCATAAGGCCGCGCGGACCTAAGATTTTGGCAGCTTTTGCCAAATCTTTCATAGTATCGGGGGTGGCAACTAAAACATCAAAGTCCATTTTCCCTTTTACTATATCTTCTACCAAGTCTTCCCCGCCGACGAGATCTGCACCTGCTTTTTGGGCTGCTTGGGCGTTTTCGCCTTTGGCTAAGACGGCAACTCTTTTGGTTTTGCCGGTGCCGTGCGGTAAAACGACCATCGTGCGGACTTGTTGATCAGACTTCTTGGTATCAATACCCAAGCGAACGTGAAGTTCAATAGTCTCATCAAACTTGGCTTTTGCATTTTGTTTGCTTAATGCCACAGCCTCTTTAAGGGTATATAATTTGCCCTTTTCAATTGTTTCTTTGGCTGCTTTAAGTCTTTTTCCAATCATTATTTTTACTCCTTAAGGTTTACGAGTTTTTAAAAACTCTCCCTAACTTCCTATTTATTTTACGATATCAACACCCATGCTTCTTGCGGTGCCTTTTACCATTTCTGCTGCTTGCTTAATATCTTTTGTGTTTAAATCGGGCAATTTTTCAGCGGCGATTTCTTCACATTGTTTTTGAGTAAGCTTGCCTACTTTATCTTTATGCGGTGTGCCTGAACCTTTTTTGAGGTTGAGTTTCTTTACAATAAGAACTGCCATAGGCGGCATCTTGGTGATGAAGGAGAAAGATCTGTCTTCATAAACAGTTATGACAACAGGAATCTTAATCCCTTTTTCTAATTTTGCGGTTTTAGCATTAAACTGTTTGCAAAATTCCATAATATTGACACCGTGTTGACCAAGTGCTGGACCAACCGGCGGCGCAGGATTTGCAGAACCTGCAGGAATTTGCAGTTTAATATAACCTTTTATTTTTTTCTCTTTTGCCATTTTAACTACACTCCTTAAATCTCCGTTTTTTATGACGGAGGACAAATCTAATTAATTTTTTCCACTTGTAAATAGTCCACTTCAACGGGGGTGGCTCTATCAAAAACGGTAACCATAACTTTAAGTTTATTTTTGGTTTCGTTGACTTCTTCTATCACACCGATAAAGTGTTTGAAAGGCCCTTCGGTAATACGCACTTGTTCGCCGTGGCTAAACTGAATTGCGTGCTTAGGTTTGCCTTCGGTAGAAGTGGTAAGTTCAACAATACCGGTAATTTCTTCTTCCGGAAGGGGAACAGGCACGGGATCGCCCAAGAAGCCTGTTACGCCGATAATGTTTCTAATGAACCAATAAGATTCACTTGTCAAAATCATTTCAACTAAAACATATCCGGGAAAGAATTTGCGCTTTCTTAAAGTTTTTTTATTTTGCTTAACTTCTAAAACATTTTCGGTAGGAACTAAAACATTAAAGACTCTATCAGCAAAATTTCTAACTTTAATTTGGGTTAAAATTTTATCTTTTACCTTATCTTCATAGCCGGTTTGGGTATGAACGACATACCAAAACTTTTCGCCGGCGGGTTCTTGTTTAGGTGTTTGCAAAGTTTCTTCGGACATTAGTTGCCTCCGAGAATAGAACTGAGAATAGCGGCAAGGCCTCTATCAATAACAAAGATATAGGCGGTAACAATACCGACAACGATAAAAACAAAAATCGTTGATTGAATCATTTGTTCTTTTGAAAGCCAAACGCTTTTTTTAAGTTCGCCGTAAGATTCTTTAAAAAAGTTTATTATTTTTGTCATTATAACCTACCTGTTAAAAGTAATGGCAGGAGCGGAAGGACTCGAACCTTCAGTCCCGGTTTTGGAGACCGGTGGTTTACCAGTTAACCGACGCTCCCACAAAAAACTAAGAGGCTTTGCCTTCTTTATGTACAGTTTGTTTGCCGCAAGCCTTACAGAACTTGTTAAGCTCCAATTTGTACTCTTTCTTTTTGCCGCGCACTTTGTAATAGTTTTTATTTTTGCACTCGGTGCAAATCAGCGCGATCGTCATTCTTTCAGTTGCCATCTTGTGTTTCCTTAAAAGGGATCATTTGCCGTACGTTCACCTGCGCAGGGGCGGGATTACTCCCGCCCTGCGAC
>JAZKZM010000101.1:0-7264 GCA_045612685.1 Elusimicrobiaceae bacterium | reverse complement strand
TTAAAACTATCTCCAAAATCTTCGCAAAATCTTGTGCTTTGTTTTAGCTTTATTTTAATTCGTAATAATTCCACGTGCTTGCATATGAGCCGACATAAGTTCCACCCATATTTTGGCAAACGGCATTAGCTGTATCATTAGCCGGCTTTGCCCAGCAATATCTTTTTCCTTTTTCTAATGTAATATCATAACCAGTTGTAAAATCTTTAAAATAGTGTATGTAAACATAATTTACATTAGGGTCAATATATAAAACACCAACTAAGCCATCATTTAAACCAATTGTTCCAAAAGAACATTTGTATTGAGAGTGTAAGTCATTATGTATTTTTTCGCAAGATTCGTCTTTGGGTATAGAAACATCAAGATCGTCAATATCACTAGCAAAATCTCCGTTTGCAAGATAGTATACTTGTTGTGCTTGATAAAGACTTTCTACTAAAGAAACACCTCTGTGTAAATTAGCTTTCATAACAGCTTTTTGGTATTGTGGCACGGCAATAGCTGCCAAAATGCCAATAATAAGAACTACCACTAATAATTCTATAAGCGTAAATGCTTTGTTTGCTTTCATTTTTATTCTCCTTTAATGTTGTTATTCCGAACAAAGACCTTTCGGAATGACGATTTATTATTAATCGTCATGCTGAGGTGTTTTTGCTCAGCATCTTTCCTGTCCATTCCTCTCCCTTCTTAAAAATAAGAGGGGAGAGGTTAGGTGTGGGGTATTTCTTTGACTTCACAATTTAAATTCTATTTTTTTTTTTTGAAAATCAAGTTTTGTGTTAATATATGGGGGGATAGTGCAGTTTTTAATTAATTGTATTTTGTTGAAAATAAGTAGATTAAAAGATGTTTTATAAAGAATGTAGCATAAAAAAACCGCTTTCCTTATTTTTTAAAGAAAAAGAAAAGCGGTTTTATCTTTGTTTTAAAGCAATTATTTTGCGTATTTGGCAAGCAAATCCATCATAGGTGCCATATTTTGTTTTTGTGCTATATCAAGTGAGTTTCTGCCAAGGGCATCTTTACCAAGAGGATTTGCTTTCCTTTTTAAAAGATATTTAACGATATCTTCATTTCTTTGCAAAACAGCCAAATTCAAAGGCGGCATAATTAAAGTGGCAGGGCAGCGGCAAATTTCATATTGATTTTCTTGGCAATAGCATTCTTTCGTGCCGATAACAACTTCGCCTTGCTCATTTGCCAAAGATTCTCTTTTTAAAACTTTTTTTACCTGTTCCAAATCACCTTTACAAATAGCATAGTGTAAGGGGTATTTATCAGGGTCGGCATAAGGGTGATTCTTGCCCGAAGTTATTATTGTGGAAAGTTCCGGCAAAGGTTTTTCTATCGGTGTTTGGTCCACATCAATAATCAGTATCGGTTCTTCTTCTTGTGGTTGTTGTTCCTGTTTTGGTTGTTCAAGTTGCGGTTTAACTTTTTTTACAATAGGTTTTGGCGTTTCCTTTTTTTCTTCTTGCTGAACCGGTTGCTCTTTCTGCGGTTCATCAATGGAAACGGGTTTGAAATAGTAAATAAACACAAGTCCTAAAAGGACTAAAAAGAATAATATTTTTCCCATAAAGATATTTTACAAAAAAACTGATGTTTTTATCTCTTGTTTTTTATAAAATATAAGTATGGCAGATATTGATATAGAAACAGTAGTAAGCGATATTAAACTTTTTATAGAAAAATTAAAAACGGATTTACCGGAAGTTTTTTCTAAGGAAAATGAAGAAAACTCCCCCCAAGAAGAACAACTTGCCCAGCAAACACCCGGCGGTAAAATTCTTTATGAGGGGCAGCTTTTGCCTTGTGAAGTTGTGCTTGATGAAACTTTAAAAGAACCTTCTTTTTCATTAAACGAAGGTATTTTAACTATTAAGATAAATAACCCTTCACAAGATTTACCTGCTCTGGCAGAAGAATGGTCCCGCGCGCAAGCCCAGCAGATTTTGCCTCAAAAAGTGGCTTCTTGGGCGCAAAAAATGGGTGTAGAATATAATAATATCGTTATAAAAGACCAAAAAACTTTATGGGGCAGTTGCTCTCAAAAAAAGAATCTTAATTTTTCTTATCGTCTTATTAAAATGCCTGTTAGTATCATAGATTATCTGATTGTTCACGAACTTGCCCACTTAATCCATTTTGACCACAGCCCGGAGTTTTGGTCTTGTGTAGAGGGTTATATCCCTAATTACAAGGCAGCGCGCAAATGGCTAAACACAAATCGTTATGCTGTTATGGCGCCTTGTAATATAAAATTTATACCGAAAGAAAATGTTTAAAAAGTTTTTTTTAATTTGTATTGTTTTAAATTTTTTTAGTTTAGGTTTTGCCCAACTTAAAACCCCGCTTGAAGTGGTGGGTAAAAATGAGGGCAAAATAAAAGTCTTTTTAAGACAGGAGGAACCTTTTGTCGCGGCCCGTTCTTTAGGGCGCGCTTTAGGTATGCGCAGCACTTATTTTGCAGCTTCCGGCCGGCTTGAACTTACCGAAGGCTCTAATAAGGCCTTTTTAACAAATAAGCAAATTTATGCTTTTATCAATAAACGCAAAAGCAAACTTTCCCAAGCGCCTTTTATTGATGATGACACTTTGTATGTTCCTTTAAGTTTTTTTAACACTTTTTCTTCTTATGAAACATCTTATAAAGACGGCAAATTGCTTGCCGAAAGGCGCTATAATTTATCAGTATCAAAGCAAATAGATAAGCCCGATTTTTCGCAAATAATTTTTGATTCTAAAATGAACTTTCCTTTTGAAGTTGTTAAATCAAGCCAAGATAAAGTGCAACTTTTTTTGCCCGGCGCAATAGTCAAGCGTGATGAAATTCTTTCCACAAAAAATGATTATTTATACCGTGTCAGAATAACCCAAAAAGCAAAGGGCGTTGAAATGGTTGCCTTATTTAAAAAAGCCACAAAAAATTGGGATTTATATTTTAACGGAAAAGAATTTATTTTTGAGGCCTCTTCCAAACAAATTAAACGTGAAGCCGCACCCCCGGAAAGCAGCCAAAATGCTCCTTTGGAACTTGCCCGCCCTTCTGTTTTAGAAGACCAGGCGGAAGTTTTAGATACAAGCGAAAATAAAGAAACAAAACTTATTGTAGCTGATGGCGCCAGCGAAGAAATTGAGGAGTTAGGGCAGGATTTCTTTGCCGATAGAGAGCAAAAACCTTCTGCGGAAACAACCCTAACCCCTACTAAAACATCAACAGCTGTTTTAACAGCGTCCACAGTTTTGCCTGCTACACAAAAGAAAGGCAAATTAAAAGTTCTTATAGACCCCGGCCACGGCGGCAAAGACCCCGGCGCAACCAGAAAAAACAGTTTACGCGAAAAAGATTTAAACTTAAGAGTGGCAAAACAAGTTTATGATATTTTAAAGAAAGAGAAAAATGTAGAAGTTAAAATGACAAGAAGTGATGACACTTTTATTTCTCTTGGTGAAAGGGCCAGAATGTCCGGCAAGTATGAAGCAGATGTCTTTGTTTCTATTCACACAAACGCGGCCAAGCGTTCAACGGCAAGCGGTTTTGAAGTCTATTTCCGCTCAGATAAAGCCTCAGACGCCGAAGCCGCCCAAACCGCTGCCTTAGAAAACGAGGCCCTGCAATATGAAGGCAAAACTTCCAGCGGTCTTAGTTTTGCTGATTTGCTTTTGCAATCTCTTGCCACAAATGAAAATATAAACCAAAGTTCAAAACTTGCGGGCCATATCCGCTTGCTTGCTTCAAAAGAAGCAGGAAAAACGGGGATAAAAGTTTTTAATAATAGTGCAATTAAACAGGCAAATTTTTATGTGTTAAGGGGTGTTTCCTGTCCGGCTGTTTTGGTGGAAATGGGCTATATCAGCAATGTTTCGGATAGGAAATATCTTAATAATAAAATTTCTCAAGCCCTTATAGCAAAAAATATTGCTAAAGGTATTTTAAATTATGCCAAAGAGGAAGGTTGGAAGTAATTTTATATAATAATTTTATGGAACAGAATTTACAAAAAACATCTCTCTATGACGCTTGTGTTAAAGCAGGCGGTAAAATGGTTGATTTTCACGGCTGGCTTTTGCCGGTTCAATTTGAAAGTATTATTGCCGAACATAAGGCAGTTCGTTCTAATGCCGGTATGTTTGATGTTTCGCACATGGGCCAAATAATTTTTAAAGGGCCGGATGCTTATAAATTTTTGCAATATGTAGCCACAAATAATTTTAAAGTAGAAACAGGCCGCGGTGCTTATAGCCATATTGTTAATGAAAAGGGCGGCGTAATTGACGATATTATCGCTTTTTGTATTAGCGAGCAGGAGTTTTTTGTTGTAGTAAACTCCGCCACTTGCCAAAAAGATTATGCCTGGTTTAAAGAAAAAGCCAAAAACTTTAAGGTAGAAGTTTCAAATGTTTCCGACCAGTATAGTATGCTTGCTTTGCAAGGTCCGAAAGTTTTGGATATCCTTGAAGAATTAGATAAAGATATCAAAAACTTAAAAAGATTTTATATTAAAAAAGCCACAATGTTTGGCGCAGAAGTTCTTATCACCCGCACCGGTTATACCGGCGAAGACGGCGTTGAAATTATGGGTTCTGCCGAAGTTATAAATAAACTTTTTGCTTGGGGCCTTACCCACAATATCAAACCCTGCGGACTTGGTGCGCGTGATTTATTGCGTCTTGAGTCCGGCTATCTTTTAAGCGGCAGCGATATGGACGAAAGCAAAACCCCTTACGAAGCCGCTTGCGGCTGGGTGGTTAAACTTAGTAAAGAAGATTTTATCGGCAAAGCCGCTTTAGTAAAACAAAAAGAAACAGGTGTCAGCCAAGTGTGGAGCGGTTTTATTTTGACCCAGCCCGGTATTGCGCGCGAAGGTTGTAAGATTTATCAGGGGGAAAAAGAAATCGGCTATTTAACAAGTGCCACTTTTTCACCAGTATATAAAGCAATTTGCGCAGGATACGCACCCAGCACTCTTGCAGAAGGCGCAGAAGTTGAAATTGAAGTGCGCGGGCGCAAAATAAAAGCAAAAAAAATCAAAATGCCGTTTTACCAAGATAAAATATAAGGAGAAAACAAAATGTATAATCAAGAAAAATGTAAATTTAGCAAAACTCACGAGTGGGCCTTTATTGAAGGCGACACCGCCGTCTGCGGTATCAGCGACCACGCCCAACACGAAATCAGCGATATCGTTTTTGTGGAACTTCCCAAAGTCGGCGCTAAAGTTGAAGCAGGCAAATCTTGTGCGGTAATTGAATCTGTTAAATCCGCAGCTGATTTTTATGCCCCGCTTTCAGGCGAAGTTATTGAAGTTAATGAAAATTTAAACGGCAATCCTGCCCTTATTAACCAAGCACCGCACGGCGACGGCTGGATTTTCAAAATTAAAATTTCAAACGCAAAAGAAGAAGAAAATCTCCTTTCCTTTGACGCTTACAAAGCAACGCTGTAATTTTTAAGGGGGAGCAAATGTTTAACGGCAGCAGCAAAGAAACACAAAACCAAATGCTTGCTGAAATCGGCATAGCAAGCGTAGAAGAACTTTTTAAAGATATTCCTTCAAATTTAAAAACGGCAAAATTTAATTTGCCAAGCGCACTTGACGAGCAAGCTTTAACAAAACATATCAAGTCTTTAGCCGCAAAAAATAAACCGCTTTTAAATTTTGCCGGTGCAGGTATTTATGAACATTTTATTCCTGCTGTTGTTAATGCTATTTCTTCCCGTGGGGAATTTTTAACGGCTTATACTCCTTATCAGGCACAGGCAAGCCAAGGCACTCTTCAGGCAATTTACGAATACCAAAGCAGCATTTGCGCTTTGTTTGATATGGAAGTTTCAAACGCTTCCCATTATGACGGCGCAACCGCTCTTGCTGAGGCCGTTTATTCTTCTTGCCAAATAAAAGGGATAAACGAAGTTTTAATTTCCGCCGGACTTAACCCGCAATATAAACAAGTTTTAAAAACTTATTTTAAAGGCACAAGAGAAATTAAATTTACCGAAGTTTCCCTTAATAACGGCACCCTTGATTTAGAAGATTTAAAAGCAAAACTTCAAACACCGCGCGCGGCTTTTGTTCTTGCTACGCCAAACTTTTTTGGTTGTATTGAAGAAGCAAAAGAAGTTTCCGCTCTTGTTCACGCTGCAAATTCTTTGCTTATTTCCGTTGTTAATCCTATCAGTCTTGGTATCTTGGAAACACCCGGCTCTTACGATAGTGATTTTGCCGTATCCGAAGGCCAATGCCTTGGTAATACAATGAGTTTTGGCGGGCCCGGTCTTGGTATTTTTACTTGTAAAAAACAATATGTTCGCTATATGCCCGGGCGTCTTTGCGGTATTACAAAAGATAATAAAGGTAATAGATGTTTTGTTTTAACTCTGCAAGCGCGCGAGCAGCATATTAGGCGTGAAAGGGCCGCTTCTAACATTTGTTCTAACCAGGCATTATGTGCTTTAAACGCCCTTATTTATTTAAGTTTGCTTGGCCCTAAAGGCATAAAAGAAGTGGCTTCTCTTAATCTTGAAAAAGCGCATAATTTAGCTGCTGAAATTTGCAAGATAGAAGGTTTTTCTCTTGTCTATCAAAAACCTTTCTTTAATGAATTTGTTATAAATTGTCCGCTTCCGGCAAAACAAATTATTAAAAAACTTGCCAAAAAAGGTATTTTGGCAGGGGTTGATTTAGGCCAAGTTGATAAGAATTTAAAAAATCAATTACTTATCTGCGCGACGGAAACAAAGACCGCAGCCGATATTGAAACTTTTGTTTCTTGCTTGAGGGGGATTTAATATGGAAAAACTTATTATAGAAAAATCTAACGGCGCAAGAGCAGTTGTTTTTAACGGCTCAAAAGCCCCCGAAACTTTTTTAGATAAAAAATATTTGCGCAAAGATGAACCGAAACTTCCCGAGTTAAGCGAACTTGATATTGTGCGCCATTTTACCAATTTATCAAGATTAAACTTTTGCTTAGATACCCATTTTTACCCGCTTGGCTCTTGCACAATGAAGTATAACCCAAAGTCCTATGACGCTTTGTGTTCTTTGGAAAACTTTACATCTATTCATCCTTTAACTCCGGCGGAAAACGCGCAAGGCACACTTGAAGTTATTTATAAATTTGAAGAACTTTTAAAAGAAATTACCGGTCTTAATGCTTGGACTTTGCAACCTGCAGCCGGCGCCCATGGCGAGTTTACGGGCGCTTTAATTGCCAAGTCTTATCACGCAAAAGATAAAAACAGAACGGAAAT
>JAZKZM010000100.1:0-1199 GCA_045612685.1 Elusimicrobiaceae bacterium | reverse complement strand
GTTACCATTGCAACTAATATGGCAGGGCGCGGAACGGATATTGTTTTGGGCGGAAACCCCGTTAATAAAGAAGAGCAGGAATTTATTGAAGCAAATGGCGGATTAAATGTTATCGGCACAGAACGCCATGAAAGCCGCCGCATTGATAACCAACTGCGCGGGCGTTGTGCAAGGCAAGGCGATAAAGGTTCAAGTCGTTTTTATGTTGCTTTGAACGATGAGCTTATGCGCCTTTTCGGCAGTGAAAAAATTTCTACTATTATGGGCCATCTTGGTATGAAGAAAGGCGAGGCTTTGGAATCTTCCCTTTTATCTTCCCAAATAGCGCGTGCTCAAAGAAGGGTAGAAGGCCAAAATTTTGATGCCCGCAAGCATTTGCTTGATTATGATAAAGTTATGAATCAGCAAAGAACGGCTGTTTATAATTTAAGAAATGCTGTTTTAGACGGTGTCAATTTCAATAATAGAACCCACGAAATGATAGCGGAAATGGCTACAGATTTATTTTATAAATTCTATAATGAAAAGCACCCCGCAAGAACAGATTTTAACTCTATAAATACTATTTTCAAGAGGATTTTTACCGTTGATGTCAATTTGAATGCCCAAAATATTAAAGGTAAAAAACCGGAAGTTATTTTGCAAGATTTAACAAGCAAAGCAATAGAGGCTTGCAATCAAAGAGCTAATTACTTTAAAGAACAAGGCATAGATTTTGCCGAAATTGAAAGGATGCTCCTTTTGCAACTTTTAGATCAGGCTTGGAAGCAGCATCTTTATGAACTTGACCAAATACAAAAAAGTATCAATTTGCGCGCTTACGGCCAAAAAGATCCTTTGATTGAATATCAAAAAGAATCTTTTTATCTTTATCAGGCAATGATGAATAAAATAAGAGATCTTTTTGTGGAATATATCTTCCGCTTGCAATTGCCGCCCCAAAGAAGGCCGGTTCAACAGGTAAAACATGAACAAGGCGCAAACGGGCAAGGCCAAGAAATTCACAAAATCGGTCGTAATGATTTATGTCCCTGCGGAAGCGGTAAAAAATATAAAAAGTGTTGCGGAAAATGAACAAAGAAGAATTAAAAAATAAAATACAAGAATTAGCCGGTAAAGGCAAAGAAATTTCAATAAAAGCGTTTTCTGCCGCAAAGCAGAAAGCCCAAGAAGTTTATGCTGTTTTTAAAGCTAAAGGC
>JAZKZM010000099.1:0-1230 GCA_045612685.1 Elusimicrobiaceae bacterium | reverse complement strand
TTTCTTAGAGGGTAAAATTAAGTTCTTGCAAATTGCCGAGCTTGTGGAAAAAGCCTTGAATTCAGTAAATAATATTAAAGATTTTACTTTATCAAATATAAGGTCTTATCTTGCTTGGGAAAATAGCAAAGGCCTTTCAAGGCAGGCAATGCTGCGCAAAATAAGTTCGCTTAGAAGTTTTGCTAAATTTCTTGCAAACCGCGGTGTTATTGAATCAAACCCTTTTAGACTTTTTAATGCGCCAAGAAGGGAAAAACTTTTACCTAAATTTTTAACACAAAAAGAAGCAACGGATTTAATGCAGGCACCAAGCACTTCAAGATTTGCTTTAAGAAATCAGGCAATTTTAGAACTTATGTATTCTAGCGGTTTAAGAAGAAGCGAAACTATCGGACTAAATATCGGCGATATTAATTTTACGCAAGGGACAGTTAGAGTCTTCGGTAAAGGCGCAAAGGAAAGAATTGTGCCTGTTACCGATATCGCTTTAAGTTGTATAAGCGATTATCTTGCCACAAGAACAGATACCGCTTATAATGCCCCTTTGTTTTTAGGTAGCCGCGGCACGCGCTTAAGCGGGGAAGGCCTTGCCCAAATAGTAAAACAAAGTGCTTTAAAAGCAAATTTAGCGCATAAAATAACACCGCATAGTTTAAGGCACTCTTTTGCTACACACTTGCTTAATAACGGATGTGATTTAAAAAGTCTGCAGGAAATGCTGGGCCATAAAAGTTTATCTGCTACGCAGGTTTATACCCATGTTTCCTTAGAGCATTTAAAACAGGTTTATGATCACGCACATCCAAAGGGGGATAAATGATTATAATAGGTATTGATATCGGCGGAACTTTTGTAAAGTTTACGGCAATTAATCAACAAGGAAAAGTTTTAAAAAACACTAAAATTTCTACAAATACTAAACTTGGCAAAAGTGCTTTTATAGAGCAACTTGCCGCGCAAATTAAAATGTGGCAAAAAGAGTTTAAAGGGGAAAAATTTGCCCTTGGTATCGGTATTGCCGGCGATACCGATAGCACAAAAGGGGTTTTACATTTTGCCCCCAATATTCTTTGGCGCAATTTTGAAATAGCTAAATTATTAAAGGAAAAAACAGGTTTAGAGTGCTATGCCTGCAATGATGCCAATATGGCTGCTTGGGGTATTTATGAATATGAATTTAAAAGACAATATCAAAACCTTATAATTATAACCCTTGGCACAGGTGTTGGC
>JAZKZM010000098.1:0-3108 GCA_045612685.1 Elusimicrobiaceae bacterium | reverse complement strand
TAAAATGAAATTTGTGAAAGAAAAGAAATCCCCCACACCTAACCTCTCCCCTCTTTAAAAAAGAAGGGAGAGGAAGGAGCGGAAAATTAAATTTCGGAGAAAATAAAATGAATAAAAAAGCATTTACTTTAATAGAACTTTTAGTTGTGGTCCTTATTATCGGTATTTTAGCGGCTATTGCCGTTCCGCAATATCAAATCGCCGTGATAAAAAGCCATTACAGCACTTTAAAAGATAGAGCGCGAACTATAGCTAATGCTCAAAAAATATATTATATGGCAAATGGTGCTTATGCTAAACAATTTAAAGATTTAGATATCAGTTATCCAATAAAAACCACTTGGGATTATAATAATGTTTCATTTAATATAAAATTTGATGATGGCTCCGAATGTGAATCTTATTATACGGAAGGAAGCTCCACTTTTTGTCATCAAACTATTTTAGGGAAAATTATGCGCTATGTTCAAAATAATAGCACTGAAGTGCGCAGATGTATAGCTTATTCCGAAGATTTAACTGATAAATGGAATAGAGTCTGCCAACAAGAAACTGGTAAAAGCACTCCTACTAGTTGCCCTGGCTCCACATGTATATATTATTATTAAGTTTATAAAATAGAAAACGAAACTATTTCTTATAATGCTTGATTAAGGCACGCTCTACAACGGCTGGCACAAAATCTTTAAGGCGGCCGCCTAAAGAATAAACTTCCCTAACCATAGAAGAACTTAGATAAGTATATTTGGCACTTGGCATTAAGAAAATCGTATCCATTTCCTTATTTAATGCGCGGTTTGTGTTGGCAATTTGAAATTCATATTCAAGATCGCTAACAGCGCGAAGCCCGCGCACCGCTATACGCGAGCCGCATTTTTTCATATATTCGGCCAAAAGACCGTCAAAAGAATCAACTTTAACATTAGGTATATCTTTTGTGATTTCTTTTAAATGTTTAAGGCGTTCTTCAACGGAAAAAATCGGTTTTTTATTTTGATTTATCAAAACGGCTACAATAACTTTATCAAATAATTTTGCCGCCCTTTTAATAATATCAAGGTGGCCGTTTGTGGCCGGGTCAAAAGTGCCGGGGTAAACTGCTATATTTTTCTTCATACTTTAATTATATATAATATTTTTATGAACAAAAATCCTTTTCCGCAAGAAGTTTATACAAAAAGAACGCACCCCACCACAAGTGATGTGCGCGGGGAATATTTTAGGGACCAGACAAAAATTGTGCACTCCCAACCTTTTAGACGCCTTAAAAGTAAAACCCAAGTTTTTGCCGACCCCGATAATGACCATATTTGCACCAGAATTGAACACGTTTTGCATGTGGCAACTATTGCAAAAACTATTTGTAAAGGTTTAAACACTTCGGGTAATTGGCAACTTGATGAAGAACTTGCCTATGCTATAGGCCTTGCGCACGACCTTGGACACGCGCCTTTTGGCCATGAAGGAGAAAGCGCAATCAGCCAGAAAATTAACCCTGATGTTTTTATGCACGAAATTAACGGATACCGCGTTGTAGAGCATATAACAAATTACGGGCAAGGACTCAATTTAACTTACGCAGTTAAAGACGGCATTATCTGCCATTGCGGAGAAGATTTTTATAATAACCAACTAAAGCCAAGCACTACTTTAAACGACCTTGAAAAAATTAAAGACCGCAAACATTTGCCCACAACTTACGAGGGCTGCATTGTGCGCGTGGCTGATAAAATTGCCTATTTCGGCCGTGATATTGAAGACGCCGTGCGCGAAAAATTAATTACGCCTGAAGATGTGCCTTTGATTATAAGAAAAGAACTGGGCCAAAATAACGGCGAAATTATAAATACTTTGATTTTAGATTTGACCGAAAATTCAAAAGATAAAGATTATATCGGTTTTTCACAAGAGAAATTTGAAATTATGGGCGAGTTGAAAACTTTTAATTATAATCATATTTATAAGCACCCGTCTATCCAAGCCGGCAGGGAAAATTTGCAAAAAGCATTGCAGGAATTATTTGATTATTATAAAGCACTCTTTGATAAACACGGCTGGACTTTGCTTGATGGCATTGAACATAAACAAACAGCAAAAGTGTTTACGCATTATTTACAGGCAATGAAAGATGTTTATATAAAAGAAAATGCCAGCGCAAACCAAATTGTTAGCGATTATATTGCCGGTATGACGGATAATTACGCTCTTGAGGCAATTAAAGGCGCTTTAAATTATTCTGTTAAACTTTAAAAAACTTTTTTAGGAAAGGATAATACAAATCATATTTAAGAGGATATTTCATTTCCCCTTTGCAAGATTTTTCTGTCCAAATAATAGGGGCATTTTGTATTAAAGCAAGAGGCGTTTTCTGCGCGGCTTCGCCCATTAAAAAACCGGCAGCGGTGGCAAGAGAATCTGCCGCGTTTACAAGGGTTGTTTTTAATTTTCTGCCGTAAATATCTTTTTTGCCGATATTATTTTGAACGCCTTTAAAACCGCTATAAGCAACTGCCGCGTTTATTACGCCCGAGCGAAGCGGCAAAATCATACTATCCGTTATAATAAGACCAAGATTTTTAACTTTATAAATCTTTTTTAATTCTTTTCTTAAATCATCAGCGCATTTATATAAATCTTTGGGAAATAAAAGCAGTTTACCCTTAACATTACTTTCATCTATGCCGGCATTTGTCATAACCATATTATCTTTGATTGTCCAATAGCAAAGTGCGGTTTTTAAGTAAAATTGGCTTTCCTGCTTAATTAATTTTTCTTTATCTTTTAACGGGGCAAGCGTGCCGCGCCAAAGCGCAATCAGTTTGCTTGATACCACGATAATACTTTTATTTGGCACGCTTTTGATATATGAAGAAATAAAGGTTGCCAAATCTTCTTTTTCTTTATAAATTCTTGTTTTAAAAATTTCTATTTGCATTAAAACGGCTCCACAAAATGACGGAAAACTTGATTTGCAAGATATTTGCCCTTTTCGCTTAAAGCAAGTTTCTCTTTTTTATAAATAAGTAAATTTTGTTTTTTTAAAATATCAAAATCTTCCTTAAATAAAGATAATCGTACCGTAGCCCCAGAACACAACGCTGTCAGTAA
>JAZKZM010000097.1:0-1655 GCA_045612685.1 Elusimicrobiaceae bacterium | reverse complement strand
AAAGTTATCGGTGTTGGCGGTGGCGGCGGAAATGCTATTAATACAATGGTAGAAGCCGGAATAGAAGATGTAACTTTTATTGCCGTTAATACAGACGCGCAAGATTTAATGAGAAGTAAAGCCCTTTTCCGCTTGCAAGTTGGGGAAAAACTTACCAAAGGCCTTGGTGTTGGCGGAGATCCTATTAAAGGCAGAGAAGCCGCTTTGGAATCTTGCGAATCTTTAAAACTTTTAGTTTGCGATACCGATTTACTTTTTATTACAGCAGGTATGGGCGGCGGAACAGGCACAGGCGTTGCGCCGGAGCTTGCCCGTATTGCTAAAGAAACTTACGGCGATAATATTTTGGTTGTCGGTGTGGTTACACGCCCGTTTAAAAACGAAGGTTTCCCCAAAGAAAAAATCGCGCAAAAAGGGCTTGAAGAATTACGCCGCTATGCAGATTGCGTAATTGTTGTGCCTAACGATAAAATTTGCGAAAATATTGATACCGAAACCAGCACCGAAGAAGCCTTTAAACTTGCCGACCAAGTTTTAGTTCAGGCGGTTAGGGGTATTTCCGAAGTTATTTTAAAACCGGGTCAAATCAATATTGACTATAACGATTTAAAAAAAATAATGTTAAAATCCGGCAGAGCAATTATCGGCCGTGGCAGAGCTAAAGGCAAAAACAGACATATTGAAGCAATAGAACAGGCAATAAGTTCGCCTTTGCTTGAAAATTCCGATATTACCGGCGCAAAAGGGGTAATAGTATTTTTTTCCTCAGCGGAAAAAATTACTATGATTGAACAACAAGAGGCCGTCAATATAATTAATCAGTCTGCTACAAAAAGGGCCTTTATCAAATTTGGTTATATGCACGATGCATCAATTCCCAAAGGGGAATTACAAATAACCTTAATCGCAACAGGTTTTCAAGGCAATATGCTATCTAATACGGCGAGGTTTAAAGGTAAAAGTTTTGTTTCAACCTTTAATAGTCCGCTCTCTTCCACAAGAAGTTTGGCTTCAAACGGAAGATTTAGACATCTTGCAATGCTAAGACCTTCGTATATGCGAAGAAAAATGGAGGATAAGTAATATTATGGCAATAGGTTTACAGGCTTTACTCAAAACAGTCGTAGATAACAATGCAACGGGTTTGCATATAAGAGGAAACTCTGTTGCATTTGTTCGTATGAATACAAAAATGAGAGCAATAGACGACACTTTTTTGACTAATGAAGAAGTTAAGAAAATAGCTCTTTCCATTATGGGTGATAGAGAAAAGAAACTCTTTGAACAAAATATGAGTGTTGACTTTGCTTTGGATGCCAAGGAATACGGTCGTTTCAGATTCAATGTCTTTAGACAAATGGGTAAAATTTGTATGGCTATTCGTCATATTCCTTTACATATTCCTACCTATGAACAATTAAATTTGCCTGTAGATGTTTTGAAAAATTTAGCAAGCACCCGCCGCGGTATTATTTTGGTTACCGGTATGACAGGTTCCGGTAAATCTTCAACTTTAGCTGCTATGATAGACCAAATAAACGCAACTCGCCATGCCCACATTTTAACTGTTGAAGACCCTATTGAGTTTGTGCACCAAGATAAAAAATCTGTCGTCAGCCAACTTGCTTTAGGAACAGATACCGCTTCTTATACCT
>JAZKZM010000096.1:0-1063 GCA_045612685.1 Elusimicrobiaceae bacterium | reverse complement strand
GATAGAAAGTGCTTTATCCATATCTTTTAAATTTTGCTCTTCTCGGAGCATTTTAACAAGTGTCTTAATATCTTTATCAAAGCCCATAATTTCGGCTTTATTTTTAATTAAAGTAAAATCAGCGGGGCTTAGGCGGTTTAGACCGGCAATATCTTCCTCTTTTACTTTTAAATTAAAAAAGTATTTAAAAGCAATTTTTATTTGATCTTTAGTTAAAAAATCATATTTTACCTTGAAAGTAAAACGGCGCAAACTTGCAGGGTCAAGATTATCCATCAAATTAGTCGTGCAAATAAAAGGATAGGGGTGGTTTTCCATCCAAGTTAGCATTTCGTTGACGGCGGTTTTTTCCCAAGAATAATGGGCTTTTGTGCGGTCCTGCAAGAAGGAATCAGCTTCGTCAAAAATCAGTAAAGATTTTTGTTCCTTTGCCAAAGCAAAAGCAGCAGCGATATTTTGCTCCGTCCTGCCTACATAAGAACTTACCAAATCAGACACTCTTTTTTGGCAAAAATTGATATCCAAAGCTTTAGCCAAATATCTTGCATAAGCCGATTTGCCCGTGCCGGAAGCGCCGTATAAACAAAGGGAAAAATTTAATTTATTCATATTTTTTAACTGATTTTTCAATTTTTCCAAATCTAAATCGGTATTTAACAAATCTGGGCAAAAGGAAGTATCAGCATTTTCTTTTACAGGTAATTTTGTGCCGTTATTAAGGGCCTGGCGCATAATATCTATATGTTCTTTAACTACTTTAATATCGCCTTTAACCATTTTTGCAACTTCAGTGGAAGCAGCTATCATGGAAGGGGGAACGAAATAACTCTTTGCAAGAGAAACGACTTCGCTTGGTTTAGAAGGAATTTTATTTTCTTTTAAATATTTATTCCAGATTTTCTGCCTGATTTCTGTTGGCGGTGTTTTAAAGTTTATAGCAAGAGTAAAGCGGCGTATAAAAGCCCTATCCATATATTCAATATCATTTGTGGTCCAGATAACAGGGCGGGTGTTTTCTTCCAAAAGGCGATTGATTTGCACCTTAAAGTCGGATCGTAGCCAT
>JAZKZM010000095.1:0-5424 GCA_045612685.1 Elusimicrobiaceae bacterium | reverse complement strand
TCTTTTTGCCTGCTTTTTTTATAGGAGGAACCCCTTATGTTATTTATGCCAAAAGAAGTTAAATTTTTTGATATGCTTGACGCTCAAGCCTCTATCGTTATGGAATGTGCAACTTTATTTAAAAAAATTGTATGTTCTGCAGAAATTACAAGAGATAATGTCAGCAAAATGCACTCTCTTGAACACGACGGCGACGAATCTTGCCACAGAATTATTAATGCTTTAAATGAAAGTTTTATCGCTCCTTTTGAAAGAGAAGATATTTTGGATCTTACCAACCAAATGGATAATATTATTGATGGTATTTATCTTATTACAAACCGCTTTTATCTTTTCAAAATATTTGAACCCAGCCAAGAATCAAAACATCTTGCTGAGATTATTGAAAAATCAGCCAAAGAAGTTCATGACGCTGTAAAATCCTTAAGGCACAAAAAGAAAGTTAAAGAAACAGAACAACACTGTGTTGAAATTAACCGCCTTGAAAACTTGGCCGATGATATCCGCGATGAAGCAATTTCCCGCATACTTAATGACGAAAAAATTAACCCTTTACTCGCTATTAAACAAAAAGAACTTTTTGAAGAAAGCGAAGGCGTTACCGATATGTGCGAACATGTCGCAAGCACAATTTCTTCTATTTTAGTAAAGAACAACTAAGGTAAAACTATGTTTTGGGTGCTTTTTTTAATATTTTTAGCTTTAGCTTTTGACTATTTAAACGGATTCCACGACGCAGCAAACTCCGTATCAACCGTTATATCTACAAGAGTTTTATCACCAAGAGTTGCAATTTGGTGGGCCACCGCTTTTAACTTTATGGCTTGTTTTATTTTCCACATGGGCGTTGCCAAAACTATCGGCGGGGGAATTGTTGATATTTCCGTAGTTGATACCAATTTGGTTTTTGCCGCTTTGCTTAGTGCTTGCTTGTGGAATTTAATTACTTGGTGGTTTGGTTTGCCGTCAAGTTCTTCCCATGCTTTAATCGGCGGTATTATCGGCGCTGCTTTGGTTAAGGCAGGCCCCTCTTCTTTAATAACAAGCGGTATTTTAAAAATTATTGCTTTTATTGTTGTTGCGCCTGTTATGGGTTTAGTGTTAAGTTTTATTGTTTCTATAATTGTTTATAGAATCGGCGCATTTTTTAAATATCGCCAAGTTGATGCCTTTTTTAAGAAAGCAGAACTTTTTTCCGCTGCATCTTTCTGCCTTGGCTACGGCGGCAACGACGCCCAAAAAACTATGGGTATTATTATGATGATTTTATTTAGCGCTCTAGCTAGCGACCCTGAAACAGCCCATAAAATTGCTAATACTATAATGACAAAACACGAAATAGCACAATTTTATGTCGGTGCTGAAATCTTTGTTCCCTGGAGTGTTAAACTTGCCTGTTATGGCGCAATTGCCCTTGGCACACTTTCCGGCGGTTGGCGTATTATTAAAACTATGGGCCAAAAAATTACCCATTTAAAACCGATTGGCGGTTTCTGTGCGGAATCTGGTGCTTCGCTTTCTTTATTTATTTCTTCTTGGTTTGGTATCCCTGTGAGCACAACCCATATTATTACCGGCGGTATCGTGGGTGCGGGTATGTTTAAAAGATTTTCCGCCGTGCACTGGGGTGTCGCCAGAAGAATCGTTTGGGCTTGGGTTATCACCATGCCGGCAGCCGGTGCAATTGCCGCTTTAAGTTATTTCTTAAAAACTTTATAATTTGCACGCAAGATTTTAATTTATTATCATATAAGTATGCAGAATACCACCCCATATATTAATTTGGCCTCAAAATACCGCCCGCAGACTTTTGAAGAAGTCGTAGGGCAGGAAAGCGTTTCCACCACTTTAAAAAATGCTTTAAACAGCGGCAGAATTTCGCACGCCTATTTATTTTACGGTCCTAGGGGTTGCGGCAAAACAACAACGGCGCGCCTTTTAGCAAAGGCTTTAAACTGCACGGGCAACGGCAATACAAAACCAACAGCCACGCCTTGCGGCGCTTGCCCGCAATGTAAAGAAATTGCCGCTTCAAGCGATATGGATGTTTTAGAACTTGATGCCGCAAGCAATACACAGGTGGAAAAAGTCCGCCAGGCAATTATTGATACCGTTTCCTTGGCTTCTGCGCGTGATAGATATAAAGTTTTTATTCTTGACGAAGTGCATATGCTTTCCGATTCTTCTTTTAATGCTCTTTTAAAAACTATTGAAGAACCGCCCGCTCATGTTGTTTTTATTTTGGCAACAACGGAATTAAATAAAGTCCCTTTAACAATCACTTCCCGCTGCCAAACTTATCGTTTTAAACCTATAAGCGAGCAAGATATAACAAATCACTTGCTTGACCTTGCCCAAGCCGAAGGGCTTGATTTAGAAGAAGCCGGCGCAAAAGTTATTGCCCACGCAGCAGGCGGTGCTTTAAGAGATGCCCTAACAATTATGGATAGGGCAATTGCTTTTAGCCAGGGCAAAATCACAAAAGAAACAATTTCTGCAATGCTTGGTCTTTTGCCGCAAGATTTAGTAATAAAATCCGCTAAAGCCTTAGTATCAAAAGACAGCAAATCTTTGCACGAAGTTTTTTCTTCTTTAAAAGAAGAAGGCTTTGAGGCCTTAAGTCTTTTAAAAGATTTGAAAAATACTCTCGGCGAACTTTTCTTTTATTCTTTAAAAAGTTCTCCGGCTCCTTTTGCAGATGCCGATACTTTGATTAAAGATGCGCGCCCTGCTTATATTGCCGGGTTAACGCGCAAAGTCGGCAAACTTATTGACGAAGTTAAATTTTCCGATACTCCGGCTTTAATTGCCGAAGTCGGCCTTTTTACCATAATGGAAAGCACTTTTGATGTTGATAGTTTTATTACCCGTTTAGAAAATATTGAAAAAGGTATTTTGCCAGAAGATACGGAAAAAAAAACTCTAAATGAGACGATTTTGCAGCAAAAAAGCACTCAAACAGAAGAATTTTCGCCACTTGAAAACCAAAATACACAAAATTTAGAGCAAAAAAAACAAGAAGTAAAAACCATACAGCAAGAAGAGCCTAAGCCAGAGCTTTCCGCACAGGAAAGATGGATTTTATTTACAAAAAATATTTCTTTACAGCATCCTTTCTTATATGAAATTTTACAAAGTGCAAAAGTAGATTTAACCGATAAAGCAAATTGGGTTTTAAGTTTTAGGCATAATGATAGTTTTTTAAAAGATAATTTAACAAAGCGCTTACAGCATTTTCAAAATCTATCTAAAAAATTATTTGGCGAACAAATAAATTTTGAAATTAAACTTCTGCCGGAAGTAAAAAAAGCGGCCGTTAAAAAAGCAAAAACTTTATATGCTATTTCAAAACCAAAAGAGGAAACACAAAAGCCCGCTGTTATAAAAGAAGCAAAACCGGCAGTTGCTAAAGCAGAAGTAAAAGTGGCTGAAACCCCTTTAATTTCTAAAGAAAAGCCTTTTGCAAAAGAAGATTTTTCTTCCTTTGTTGAAAAGCCAAAAACCAGCAAAGCTTTGGAAAATATTTTGGATATTTTTGACGGGCAGGTTGTAGAATCTCTATGAAAAGTTTACAAAGAGTAATTAATGCTTTTAGAAAGTTCCCCGGTGTCGGTCCCCGTCAGGCAGAAAGGTTTGCTCTTTATCTTTTGCGCACGAGTGAGGCCCAAGCCGCAGAATTTACAAAAGCAATTTTAGATATGCGCTTAAAAGTGGGCTGCTGTCCAAAATGTTTTGCTTATAGCGAAAATTCTTCCCTTTGTGAAATTTGCAGTGATGATACCCGCGATGCTTCTTTACTTTGTATTGTTGAAGAGCCAAAAGATATTGAAGCTTTTGAAAAAACAAAAAGTTATAACGGTTATTATTATGTTTTGCATGGCAGTATTTCCCCGATAGAGGGTCGCAATGCGGAAGATTTAAAATTAAAAGAACTTTTAGCCAGAGTAGAGCAGGAAAAGGATACAATAAAAGAAATTATTATTGCAACTAATCCCGATACCGAAGGCCAAACAACGGCTTTATATCTTGCCGATATGTTAAGAGATATCGGCCCTAAAATCACGCGTCTTGGTTATGGTATGCCCCTTGGCGGCAATATTGATTATATTGATGAAATGACGCTTTCCCACGCCTTAAAAGGCCGCACAAAACTATAATGCACATATCTTTTTACAAACGCCCTTTAGTTATTTTACTTATTATATATTGTTTATTGCTTGCTTTATTTTTAAAAGCTCCCAAACCGGATAATTCTTTTGAAAACTTTAAAAACACTTCTCTTTCTTTACAGGGGGAAGTTGCTTCTTATCCCACATATAAAAACGGCAAAACAAATTTTATTTTAAAACTTGATAAAACTTATAATAACAAAAAAGTTTATGCCTATTGCTTTAAAGATGAGTGCAAAAACCTTTTGAGAGGTTCTAAGATTTTTTATACAGGCAAACTTGAAAGTTTACCAAAAACAGCAAATTTCGGTTCTTTTGACTTTTCTTTATTTTTGAGAAGAAAAGGTGTTTGCGCCCAAACAAAAATAGAAGCCATAAATAAAATAGAAAAAGCAAATTTATTTTGGCTGAGTATTTCAAAAATACGCAAAAGCATTTTAAGCGTTTTTGAGAATAATTTTGATAAAGAACTTTTGCCTATAATCAGCGGCATAACCCTTGGCGAAAAGGGCGATATTTCCCGCGCACTTTATAGCGATTTTCAAGATAGCGGTGCTATGCATTTGCTTGTTGCTTCGGGCGGTAATGTCGGTTTTATAACTTTGATAGTTTATTTTCTTTGTTCTTTGTTTGGTTTTAAGCGTTTAACAAGTGCAAGTTTGGCTTTAACACTTGCTTTGTTTTATACTTTAATTGCCGGCGCGGATGCGCCTTTACTCAGGGCTTATCTTATGGCTTTTTGTTCCACAATAGGTTTTGTTCTCGGGCGCAAAAGTGGGCTTTTGCAAGGTTTTATTTTAGCAGGCCTAATTATTTTAATTTTTAATCCGCAGAGTTTATTTGAAGCAGGGTTTCAAATGTCCTTTCTTGCTACTCTTGCCATAATGCTTTTTGTAGCCAATTTCAAAATCAAAAATACTTGGCCTAAATATCTAAAAATTCTAACGGAAATGTTTTTGATTTCTCTTGTGGCGCAACTTTCTTTAGTGCCTGTTTTTTGTAATTATTTCCATAAAATTTCTTTAAGTGCGCCTTTATCCAATATTATTTTAATACCTTTAAGCGCAGCAATAATGGGCGGCGGCTTTTTGCTTTGGCTTATTTCTTTTTTACCTTTTAGCTTTCTGATAAAAATTATAGTTTTTCTTTTGAATATTTTACTGATAGACTTTAAAGTTTTCGTTGAGTTTTTTGCCTCTTTACCAATTTCTAAAATGGTTTATCCGTCTTTAAATCTTTTTACAATAATTGCTTT
>JAZKZM010000094.1:0-1109 GCA_045612685.1 Elusimicrobiaceae bacterium | reverse complement strand
ACATGGCTACGATCCGACTTATTTTTTAAGAACGCGGTTTAAATCAATTAGAGTTTTTTGGGCTGCGGCAGATAAATCAGCTTTGCCGGTTTCAAACAAAATTTCGTTCTTAAGGGTTACGACGATGCCGTTTTCTGTCTTTTGGACATCGGCAATAGCGGCAAGTTCTTTGGCTTGTTTATCGTAGTAATTGCCGATTAAGCCGCCGCTTGTAGCACCGACTAAGCCGCCAATTAAAGCACCTGTTCCGGCTTTGCCGCCTGTGTTATGGGCGATAACTGCTCCGCCGATTGCGCCAACTGCTGCACCGGCCCCTGCACCGATTGCGGTTTTTTGACCGGGTGTTGTGCAAGCAGCTAAAACAACTGCTGCTGATACTGCAAATAATAATGTCTTTTTCATTATAATATACCTCGTGTATAATATATATTTAATACACTTATATTTTATAAAATTTTTAGGATAATTTAACTAAAATTCCTGTAAAAGTTTTTCCGCCCAGATATAGGCCTTGGCTTGGCCTGTGGCGCTTATTTTGTAGAGACGGTTTCTCTTGCTGCCTTCATAAGATAGATGGCCTTCCTTAATTTCGTTTACTATCAGGCGGTCAAGGCGCTCACCCGTCTTAAGATAGCCGGAAAGTTTTAAAGATTTGGCAAGTTCAAGTGCGCTTAAAGTGTTTTGCGAATTTAGCACTTTACCGGCACCAAGAATAATAAGCGCGGCCACTTGCGGCTTTATCAGTTTGCTTTTGCGGCGGATAATAATATTTTCCCCGTCGTAATAGGCAACTTTATCCCAAACTTCGTTTGAAGGTAAAGCGGCTTTTGGCTGCAGATTTCTAAGATAGGTTGGGCGCGCAATAAGTTTTGGTGGCTCTTGCGGGCTTTCTTCTGTTTTATAATTTGATAAAGAGTTTTGTAAAACTTTTGGCGCTTTAACTAAATTTAAAAAGGCTTCCTTTTGTGCGGAAATGAAATCCAAATTGCCTTGCGCTTCAAATTCTTCACCGGTTTTTAATTTAAAACGCAACTTTAAAAGTTCATTTTCTTGGGCCATTTTATAACTCCTTTAAAACAAAGCAAAAATGTTTTGTTAACATTGCTTAT
>JAZKZM010000093.1:0-1652 GCA_045612685.1 Elusimicrobiaceae bacterium | reverse complement strand
CTTTGGAAACTTTTAAGGTAACAATTGCCAGAGCAAAAGAAACTTTAACTTTTCCTGCTAAATTTACGCTTATTGCTGCTATGAACCCTTGCCCTTGCGGTTATCACGGACATAATGTTAAAGTGTGTAATTGCACGCCCGTTCAAATAAGCCGCTATAAAGCAAAAATTTCAGGTCCGCTTTTAGATAGAATTGATTTAACGGTTAATCTTTTGCCTGTTAATTTTAGTGATTGGGAAAAGAAGTCAGAAGGCCCGACCAGCGCACAGATAAGAGAAAAAGTTATTGCCGCAAGAGAAATACAAAAAGAGCGTTTTAAAAACACTTCTACAACCGCAAATGCCTTTATGAGTGTAGCACAAATAAAAGAGTTTTGCGCTTTACCTAAAGACGGCGCGCAGGTTTTAGAACTGGCTATGAAGAAACTTGGTCTTTCAGCCAGAAGTCTTGATAAAATTTTAAAAACAGCACGCACTATTGCAGATTTAGAAGGCTCTAAAGATATTAAAAAAGAACATCTTATGGAAGTTTTTCAGTATAGGCCTTTAGACAGAAAAGGAGTTAGAGATATATGATTTTTGAAGAAAAACTTGCCCGTATAAAAGTAAACTCCTTTAGTTATTTGCGTTCTGATTGGCTTATGCAAATGATAGAGATTTTTGGTAGTGCATGCGAGCTTTTAAAACAAGATGCTAAGACTATCAGTAAAGAAGGTAAAATTTCACTTGAAAGCGCAGAGTCCTTTTTAAAATCTTGCGCTATGCTTGACGCTGAAAAAGAAATAGAAAAAACGGAAAAAGTCGGCGGTAAGATTTTATTTAACGGGGAAGAAGATTTCCCGCAAAGGTTAGCCGAAATTAAAGAAGCACCGATTTTAATTTATGTCCGCGGTGATTTAGGAAATAGCGAAAGAGCCTCTGTAGGTATGGTTGGCACGCGTAAAATTTCCCCATACGGCAGGCGCGCAGCCACGCAACTTGCAGGTGACCTTGCGCAAAGCGGAGTTGTTTTAGTTAGCGGACTTGCCCGCGGTATTGATAGTGTCGTTCATGCTCAGGCAGTTAAAAACCAAAGCGCTACTTGGGCTTTAATAGGCACAGGTATCGGGCGTTGCTATCCGGCAGAAAACCGCGAACTTGCAAGGGCAATTTTAGATACCGGCGGTGCAATAATTTCGGAATTACCTTTTGATGCCGCCCCTTTAGCACATCATTTCCCAAGAAGAAACCGCCTTATTGCAGGACTTTCGGATTTAGTTGTAGTTGTTGAAGGCGAAGTTAAAAGCGGTGCCTTGATAACTGCAAAAATGGCACTAGACCAAGGGCTTGATGTTATGGCAGTTCCCGGGCCGATTGATAGCCCTACTTCCGGCGGACCAAATAAATTAATTAAAGAAGGCGCGGGTATGGTTCTATCGGCAAATGATATAATTGATGCTATACCAAGCACAAAAAAATTTGGTCTTAAGGTAAAAAAACTCTATAATGAAAGTAAGGCCCCAAGTGAGCCTTTAACAGAGCAGGAGCAAAAAATTTTGGATTTAATAGGCGAAGATTCTAAAAATGTTGATGAACTTTCCCTTGAGTCCGGTTTAGATATTGCCCAGCTCAGTGCGATTTTATTTAGTTTAGAAGTGGCAGGTGTAATCATCT
>JAZKZM010000092.1:0-5453 GCA_045612685.1 Elusimicrobiaceae bacterium | reverse complement strand
GATAATTAAAACGACAACTAACAACTCAATTAAAGTAAAACCTTTTTTTGATTTTTTCATTTCATTTTCTCCTATTTCTTTGATAATTTCATTTTATTTTTTTTTTTGATTTTCAAGACCCACGCAAATTTTTCTTATTTTTTACCGCTGTTTATTAATGGGAAAATATAAGGAAGTAAAATAAAAAACTCCCACTTTATAAAAAGTGAGAGTTTTAAATAATCTAAAAAATTATTTTATTTTAAAGTATGCACGAATTGCGGGTCAAACAAGTTTGGTATTAATTGCGCGATACCTTCAATAGCAAATTGTGCGGCAATAGCGCACAAAATAAGACCCATCGTTCTTGATACAATCTGCATACCATTATGGCCCAAAATTTTGCTAACCCAGCGTGAAAGGGATAAAACTATCCCAATAATATAACAAGCTGCGGCAAGGGCCACAATCATAAAGAAAGTGGTTAGTCCGCTTTCGCTTCTTTGTGAATACAAAATAACCGTTGTAATTGCGCCCGGACCAACAAATATCGGTATAGCAACCGGCACAATAATATTGCCCAGTTTTTGTTTTGCCTGCACAAAAGGGCTTACATTCGGTACTTGAGTTTGCAAGGTGGAATCATCAAATTTCGGTTTGCCGTGCAACATTCTTATACCAATCATCATAAGCAAAATTGCACCGGCGATTCTAAACGCAGGTATCGTTATGCCAAACAGCCCCAAAAATGGCTGACCGACGAAATAAAAGAAAGTTGCAATAACAAAAATAGTTGCCGCCATTAAGCGCGCAAGATTTTTTTGCACTTCCAAAGTTTCTTCGCTTACGTGCTGCAAGAATATCGGCACATTACCGATAGGGTTTAAAATAGCGAGCATCGCTATAAAAAAGTTTAAAACTAAATGTAAATCTAAATGCATATTCTTATTTTTTCATTAAAAATGGGCAGTACAGGGTTCGAACCTGTGGCCTTCCGCGTGTGAGGCGGACGCGCTACCACTGCGCCAACTGCCCGTTTTATTTTTTCAAATCTTTTTGTTATGGGCTTCGTGGTCAGCGCGTCCGCGTTCGGCGGACGATTTTATTTAGTAAGCACTGCGCCAACTGCCCAAACATAAAACATCTCTATATATATTTTACCATATTAAGAGTTTTATAAAAATGTCTTTAAATATAAAAGTGCGATAATAGTTTTTGAATCTTTTATTTTGCCTGTTTTTATATATTTTAAACTTTGCGCTAAGGTAAGTTCTTTTGTGTTTACAAATTCATCTGCATCTAAATGCTGTTTACCTTTTTTTAAATCTTTGGCCAGATAAATATGCAAAATCTCGGTAGAAAAAGCAACCGAGGGATGAAACGATAACATTTTTGTAAATTTTGCGGCGCAGTAGCCTGTTTCCTCGGCAAGTTCGGCTTTGGCGCAGGCAAGCGGTGTTTGTTTAGGTTTTAATTTGCCGGCAGGTATTTCAAGTGTAATTTTTTTAACAGGGTAGCGGTATTGCTCCACAAAAATTATTTTACCCTCTTTTGTGAGCGGAACAACTGCGCTTGCGCCAGGGTGTTTTGTATAAACGCGGCTTGCTTTTTGGCCGTTTATCAGTTTTACATAATCTTCATAAAAACTGATAACTCCGTCATAAATTTTCTTTTGGCTTACTTTTTTTTCAATCAAATTTTTGTAATATTGTGGCATATTAGATTTCCTTTAAAAGTTTTAATATATTCTATCTTTTTTGTGTTGGTTTTTGTGTTATTTTTAATTTTTAAGATTTTATATAGGCCCTTATTTTCGCTGAAAAAAACCAAAAATAGAACACTTTTGTAAAAAGAGTAGCAAACAAAATTGCTTTTATGAAATAAAAGCCAAACGATATTTGTAGGACGAAGAGTCAGAAGAAGTCTTGCTTATTTTTTTTTTTTTTGCTAAACTACTTTTGTTAAGTTTAATCAAAAAGAGGTATTCTTATGAAAAATCAAGCCTTTACGCTTATAGAGCTGTTAGTCGTCGTTTTAATTATAGGTATCTTAGCCGCCATAGCTGTTCCGCAATATCAATTGGCTGTTGCTAAATCAAGAGCGGCACAAGTTTTATCTTTAGTCAGAAGTATAGGCCAAGCACAAGAATCTTATTACTTAGCCAATGGATATTACACAAATAAATTTAGTAATCTTGATTTAACTATCCCAGCAAATAATGAAGAGTGTGTTAGTTGGAATCCGGACCGTATTGTTTCCGGCGATTGTCATAATTTAGGCAATGATTGGGAAATTGGCTTTTATATAGATGAGGAAACCGGATATCCGGGGTCAGTTGAAGCTCATTATAAAGGGAGTTTATTTATTAATTATTATATGCAAAATGCAAGACAAGGAAACGCTATAAGAGAAAATTCAGGCAGCTTGCTTTGTATGTCCTCATCAGGAGATGTATTTAATCAAAGATTATGTGAATCTTTAGGCGGAGTTCAAATAGACCCCACAAAGCCAAGATATTATAGATTATAGGTAAAATTTAAACTGCAAATATATTTCTAATAAATTTTATTAGATAACAAAACCTTAACTTCTTTCAAATCTTTTGGCAATTTCGGAAGTGGTAAAAGTTAAAATCGTCGGGCGGCCATGCGGACAATGCAAGGCGTCTTTACATTTTTTAAGATTATTCATTAAAACTTCAACTTGTTCTTTGCCCAGCTTTTCGCCGGCTTTAATTGCACGTTTACAGGCGCGCATAGCAACAAGTTTATATTTTAAATTTGCCTCATCTGCTTTTAAATCTTGCGGCAGTGAAACAATAAAATCTTTCAAATCTTCTTCTTTAAATTTTAAAATATTCGGCACGCTGCTAAGCATTAGGCAAGTGGCGCTAAAGCGCGAAATTTCAAACCCGATTTTTAAAAGGAAATCTTTATAGTTTAACACTTGTTCAAGTGTGCTTGAGGGCATTTGAACGGGAATCGGGAACATCAAAGGCTGGCTTGGCACTTGGCCAAGGTTAATTTCGTTGAGGTATTTTTCAAATAAAACTCTTTCCTGCGCGGCGTGTTGGTCCACCAAAACAAGCCCTTGCGGATTTTCAAAAACTAAAAAACTTTGGTGTATTTGCCCGAGATAATTATAAGGCCCCTGCCACCATTTCGGCAAGTCGGCAGAGTTTTGTTTTAATTTGGGGGTTTGCGGGTTATGGCTTGGTTGCGGTTTTATGGAATATTCTTTTCTTTCTTCAAAATCTTTAATAAAAAAGTCTTGCTTTTTTTCGGCAAGGTGTTTATTGATGATTTCGCTTAAATCTAAAGGAATTTCTTTTTGCTCTTCGGTATTTTGCGTTTTCGGTGTTTCTTCTATCGGTGCGGGGGCCTTTTCAATAGTTTCTTTTTGTGTTAAGGGCGTGTTGATAACTTCCTGCTCGGCAAGTAAAGTTTTTGTTATTTTATTATAAAGGAAATTAAAAATATCATTTTCAAAAGCAAATTTAATATCCTTTTTTTGCGGGTGGATATTTACATCAAATTCCGCCGGATTTAGTGTTAAAAATACCACGGCGCAAGGGTGTTTCTCTTTGGCGCGGTAGGGTTGATAGGCCTTATATAAAGCCTGTTGCAAAACTTTGCTTGCAACCGGGCGTTTATTGATAAAGAAAAATTGATTATCTCTGCTTGCGCATAAATTATTTAAAGGGGAAATAAACGCTTTAAAACCAAAACTTTCATCTTGGCAAAAGAGTAAATTTTTGGCAAGTTCTTCGCCCAAGATTTTTGTTAGGCGCTGCCTTAAACCTTGCTCTGTTTCTTCTTGCGCGCTTAAGCGGTAAACGTTAACTCCGTCGGTATTAACATTAAAAGCAACATTTATATTTGCTAAAGCGGCTTCTTCAATAGTTCTAAGTAAATGCGCTCTTTCAACATTATCCGATTTTAAAAATTTAAGGCGCGCAGGCGTATTAAAAAACAAATCTTTAACTTCAATGGTTTTTCCTTTAATAGCAGGTGCGGCAGCTTGGGCGGCAATTTCCCCGCCGGCAGCTTCTATCATAGAACCGCCAGTTTCTTCGCTCGTGCAAGAAGATATTTTAATTTTACTTACTGCGGCAAGGGAATAAAGCGCCTCGCCTCTAAAACCAAAAGTGTTTAATTTGTTTAAGTCCTCAAAATTTGTTATTTTGCTTGTTGTGTGGCGTTTAAGGGCAAGAGGCAATTCTTCTTTTTTAATACCGCAGCCGTCGTCATTAACTCTTATTAAACTTTTGCCCGCTTTAACAATATCAATATTTATAGTTTTGGCACCGGCATCAAGGCTGTTTTCAATTAATTCTTTAAGAACGCCGGCCGGTCTTTCAATAACTTCGCCTGCGGCAATTTTGCTTGCGGTTTGTGCGTCTAAAAGTTTTATTGTCATTGGACTCTCTTTTTCCACTCCGTTAAAATTTGTATTGCTTCAAGCGGTGTTATTTTATTTGTATCTAAGAGTTTTAGTTCTTCTAAAATCGGGCTTGAAAATAAATCAACTGGCGCGGCCTCTTTTTTAATAATACCTGTTTGCTTCTTTTCGCCAAGGTCTTTAAGAATCTTTTGCGCTCTTAAAATGCAGCTTTTGGGAAGTCCTGCAAGCTGCGCCACGTGCACGCCGTAAGATTTATCGGCCGCGCCTGCTTTAACTTCAAATAAAAAGTTCAGTTTAGTTTGGCCTGAAGAATCTTTATATTCACTTGCGTCAACGTGAAAATTAGCAATTTTTGGGAATTTTTGCGCAAGTTCTGTTAACTCAAAATAATGTGTTGCAAACAAAACTTTAGGGCCTGAGCCCTGTGTTTTATAAAGATATTCTGTTATAGCCCAAGCAATAGAAATGCCATCGTATGTGGAAGTTCCGCGGCCCACCTCGTCAAGCAAAACAAGGGTGGCTGGCGTTGCCTGCGCTAAAATATTGGCTGTTTCCTGCATTTCCACCATAAAAGTGCTTTGCCCTTTTGAAAGAGCATCTTGCGCGCCGATACGGGTTAAAATTTTATCTGTTATGGGTATTTGTGCTTTTCTTGCTGGCACAAAACTGCCGATTTGTGCCATAATAGTTAAAACGGCAGTCTGTTTTAAAAAGACACTTTTACCGCCCATATTGGGGCCGGTAATAATAATAATTTGCGGGCCATCTCCGCCGATAAATAAATTATTTGCAACAAAACTGCCCGGCGGAACATTATTTTCTACAATCGGATGTCTGCCCTTTTCAATTAAAAAGGCATTATCGCTATTGCAAATTTCAGGCCGCACAAAATTAAAGTTGCGCGCTGCAGTGGCAAGGGCGCTTAAAGTATCGCTTTTAGCAATTAAATCAGCGAAATTTTTTAACAGATTAAGATTATCATAAATATATTTTTTAATTTCTTCAAACAAGGCCATCTCTATCCGTAAGGATTGGTCTTGAGCGTTTAAAATCTTTTTTTCAAGTTCCTT
>JAZKZM010000091.1:0-1025 GCA_045612685.1 Elusimicrobiaceae bacterium | reverse complement strand
ACCTAATTATTCTGATCCTGCACTTGGTTTATCTATCTATGTTTCACCTGCTGAAAAATGTAATGCATTATATGGTAACAATGGTTCTACGGAGAATAATGTCCGTTATATTGCTATTAATGCTGCAGATTCAAGTGAAATAGCAAATTGGAATTCTATTTTGGCTGAAACTTGTAATGCTTCTAGCTGGCCAGCCGGTTCCGGTTTAAACTGTAAAGCACAGGAAAAAGTTATTGATTTGTATCAACTTAGATGTTATAATGGAAGCGGACGCTTAGCCAGAGCAGGCGGAATTTGGTATCAATATAGAACAGTGTATTGTCAACAATATGATAATGTTTATCCCAATGAATCTGGCAATGTAAATCAGTTGCAAGATAGATATTTCTTCTATCCTGATTTTGCTTTAACCTTAACAAATGCTTATGCTTTAACAACTGAAGATTTAGCAAATATGGCCGTTGTTGTTAATCCCGGTAATGGCGGCGGACAGGCTCAATAAATTATACTATGAATACAATAAAAAAAGATTCAAAAGTTGCAATACACTATACTTTGCTTGTAGAAGGCAAAGTTGAAGATACCTCAAAAGATAGAGGCCCCCTTGAATATACACAAGGGGCAGGGCAAATTATAATAGGTTTGGAAAAAGCCCTTGAAGGTCTTAAAGCCGGTGATAAAAAATCTGTTGATATTGAAGCAAGCGAAGCCTATGGCGAGGTTCACCCCGAAGCCAAAAGACGCTTGCCTAAAACAGCAATTACAGATATTGACAAGTTGAAAGTCGGTGATATTGTGGGCGCAAGTGCCAATGGGCATACTTTCCGCGCTAAAATAAGCGATATTACCGATACCGAAGTAGAACTTGATTTTAATCACCCTTTGGCCGGCAAAAAGTTGCACTTTGATGTAGAAGTAGTAAGTGTAAATTAAACTTAACTCTCAAAATAAAAATCCGCAGACTTTTAAATCTGCGGATTTTTTTATATCAGTATTTTTACTTCATCAAACTATTATATAAATCA
>JAZKZM010000090.1:0-3776 GCA_045612685.1 Elusimicrobiaceae bacterium | reverse complement strand
CAAAATATGTTCTTTTTTTGGCGATTTTTCAGCAAGAATTTTAAATAAAATAAAGTGGAGATTTCAGATAAAGACCTTCGCAAATGATAATATAGAGCAAAGGGGTTTTACATTAAATTAAAAAACCCCTGAAATTTTTCAGGGGTTTTAAATAGAGCAAATTGTTTTTGCAAGGATTTTGCGTTTATAGAAGGCTTGCCTTAGCGAAGTATATCTCGAGGGGGGGCAACCCCGAATATATGAGCAAGGCATAACGCTCTATAAACGCAAAAGCATTAGCAAAAACTAGTATTCTTGTGGGACTTCAGAATATATAACTTCCGCATCCTTATCTTCCGGTATAGGAGTGCCGGAAATCTTATTGTTCCACCATGCGCCGATAGAGTCCATAATAATATAGGTAACAGGCGTCATCAAAAGTGTAATAAGCAAGGATAAAGCCTGACCGCCGACGATAACGATAGCAAGAGAACGTCTTGAATCGGCACCTTCGCCGTGGGAAATAAGCATCGGTAAAACACCCATAATCAAAGTTAAAGTTGTCATCAAAATCGGGCGTAAGCGGACTTTGTTTGCCTGCAAAATTGCATTTGTGCGGCCATAACCGCGCGCTCTTAATTGATTAGTATAATCAGTCTGCAAGATAGCGTTTTTACTGACAACACCCACAAGCATAAAAATACCAAGCATACTAAAAATATTAAGGTTTTGGCCTGTAAGTAAAAGTGCAATTAAAGCAAAGGGCAAAGTCAATGGTAAACTGATAATAATTGCAACCGGATGGGTATAACTTTCAAACTGGGCTGCAAGCACCATATATTTAAACAAGAAGGCCAAAATGAAAGCCACAATAAAACTCATAAACATTTTGCCCATTTCTTGCGCCATACCACCAGGGAAGCCGCTATATCCTGGCAAAGCATTAAGTTCATTATAGGCTTGTGTTATCAAAGCCATACCTGTGCGGGTATCAATACCGTTGAGGTTTGCTTCAACGGTAATAACTCTTTGTCTTTGGAAGCGGTTAATTTGGCTAGGGCCGACGCCTTCTTCAATAGCGGCCACGCTATCCAAACGGACAACGCTATCTTTACCGCCGAAAGATGCAGGTATTTGTAAGGCGGAAATTGTTTCCTTGGTGTTTCTGTATTGTTCATCAACACGCACGCGGACTTCATAAAGTTCGTCGCCTTCTTTATATTTTGTAATATCATCTGTTCCGCCGACCATTGTTCTTAAGGCATTTGCAATATCGGAAACTTTTACCCCGAGATTATTGGCTTTTGCTCTGTTAATAACAACACGGTATTCCGGTTTTGCAAGGTCTAAGTTTAAGTCAACATCTCTAAAGCGGTTATCCTTTTCAAGTTTAGCAACAATGGCATTGGCATATTCGGAAAGTTTTTCAATATCCGGGCCGGTAATTTTAAATTCCAATTCCTTACCGTTTGCAGGACCATCACTTAATATGATAACACTGGTTTTAAGGCCGTCATATTTTTTAAGAATATTGCGCATAATATCAACATATTTCTGAGTGTTAATGGCTTTGCGGCCCTCTCTATCTTCAAGTTCTATTTGCAAATAACCTTCATTAGTAGGATTTGAACTTGAGAAGGAAGCCATATTACCGCCGCCTTTACCTGTAATTTTTAATACGCTATGAATATAAGGCAAACGGCGGATATCTTCTTCTATAGCGCTTAAAATATCCTTTGTTTCCGTATAACTTGTGCCAACAGGTGCTTTAATAGAAACTTTTATTTTGCCGCTGTCTTCTTTAGGAAAAAATTCCCCGCCGATTTTACCTGCAATAAAAGGTATTGCAACGATACATAAAACAGCAAAAATTGTCATTATAAGTTTATGATTAATAGACCATTTTAAAAATGGCATATACCAATTAACTAAACGCAAATTAATACTGTCAATAATTTTATCAAAGCGGGATTTTTCCGGCATCTTTTTTAACATTCTGGAACAAAGCATAGGTGTTAAAGTTAAAGCAACCAAACCGGAAAGCGCAATAGCAAAAACAACAGTCCAACCATAACTGCTTAAAACGCGGCCTACCATACCACTCATATAAGCAAGCGGCAAGAAAATAACCAAAATTGAAAGTGTTGTTGCCACAACGGTTGCGGTAATTTCTTTTGAGCCGTCTAGTGCTGCTTGCATTGGCGTTTTGTTATACTTTTCCATATGTCTATAAATATTTTCAAGCATAACGATAGCGTCATCAATAACAATACCCACCGCCACAGTTAAACCAAGCAAGGTAATATTGTTAATGGTGTAGCCCTTCATATTCATAAACAAGAAAGCACCGATAACAGATATAGGTATAGCCAAAAACGCAATCAAAGTAGAGCGCAGCGAGCCCATAAACACAAGAACCATAACACCGGCCAAGAAGCCGCCTAAAAATAAGTGTTCAAGCACGGTGTGAACGCTTGCTTTAATTGTTCCGCTTTGGTCAGCCATTAAAGTTATTTGGATATCACCGGGTAAAGTTTTTTGAATAATTTCAAGTTTATCTTTTATACCTTGAATAACGGCCAAAGTATTTGAGCCGCTTTGTTTTTTAACTTCAAGAGTGACGGAAGATTTGCCGTCTAAAATAGAACTTTCTTCTTCATATTCGCCGCTATCTTCAACACGGGCCACATCTGAAACTTTAACAGGCACGCCGTTTTTAGTGGCAATAAAAATATCTTCAAAACTTTTCACATCAGGAATACGCCCCAAAATACGCAAATTGTAAGATTGGTGCGGCTGTTCCACTTTACCACCGGGTGTTTCAAAATTTTGTTCTTTTAAAGCGCCGGTAAGTTTTGTAATAGGTAAACCAAGAGAATAAAGTTTAAAAGGATTAACAACAACGTGGATTTCTCTTTCTCTACCGCCGACGATATTAACAGAGCCCACACCAGAAGTGTTTTCAATACCTTCTTTAACTTTCTTTTTAGCAATTTCTGTTAACTCAATAATATCTCTATCGCCGGAAACAACAACGTTTAAAACAGCAATAGCATCCATATCAAGTTTCATAACAACAGGTGATTCTGTGCCATCAGGAAAATCTTTTTTAACCTGATCTACTTTATCACGCACTTCTTGGGCACCCACAGCGGCATCTTTATCCATTACAAATTTAACCGCAACTAAGGAAACACCTTCCATACTAAAAGAGGAAACTTCGTCCACACCTTCAATTTGGTTGACGGCTTCTTCTACATATTTTGTAATGGAAGTTTCAATTTCTTCAGGGCTGGCACCGGGCAAAATAGTTTGAACCATAGCATAAGGAATATCCATACTAGGATACAAACTGACGCCCATCTTGCTATAAGACATTAAACCCACAACAATCAAAGCAAGACTCATCATTATGGTTAAAACAGGTCTGTGAATAAAAAATGCAGTAAAGCCCGTTGCGTTTTTAATTTTTTTAGGGGCTTTTGGGTCAACCATTTTTTTATCTTGAGCGTTAATATCCTCTATTTCATTTATGTCTTGCATAGTTATTTGACCTCAATATTGCTGCCTTCTTTAAGACCGAAAACAAATTCTAATACCGGCTGATTAGGTGTTATACCGGAAATTTGCCAATGGTCATTATTTTTGAAACCGACTTGAATATCTTTCTTTTCAGCAGTTTTGCCGTCTGCAGAAGGAACTAAGACATAATAAGAGCCGTCTTCGTTTTCAAGAATATTCTTTTTTGATAAAGATAAAGCGTTTTTCTGTTCCGCAAGGGAAATATCAAGTTTTGC
>JAZKZM010000089.1:0-2974 GCA_045612685.1 Elusimicrobiaceae bacterium | reverse complement strand
AATTGATAAAATATCCTAGCGTAAAAACTCCCATTTTTATATAATATATATAAGGGTTTATATAGTGAAAATTCTATTTATTAATTCCGTTTGCGGTATCGGCAGCACAGGCCGCATCTGTGCGGAACTTGCACAGCAATTAGAAAAGCAAGGCCATACAGTCAAAATTGCCTATGGCCGCAGTTCTTTTGTGCCGGAAAATTGCAAAAAATATGCAGTCCGCATTGGTTCAGATTTTTCTGTTAAAATGCACGCTTTAAAAACCCGTTTATTTGATACTCACGGTTTTGGCTCTAAAAATGCTACTAAAAAATTTTTAACCTGGGCGGAAGAATTTAACCCCGATTTAGTTTGGCTTCACAATATCCACGGTTATTATATCAATGTTGAAATGCTTTTTAATTGGCTCAAATCCCGCACTAATATGCAAAAGAAATGGACCTTGCACGATTGCTGGGCTTTTACCGGGCATTGCTCTCATTTTATTATGGCAAACTGTAATAAGTGGCAAACTCATTGCCAAAATTGTCCGCAAACAAAGTGTTATCCTGCTTCTTTTTTAGATAATTCCAAAAATAATTTTGAACGCAAAAAAGCAGCTTTTACCGGTGTAAATAATTTAAAAATCATCACTCCTTCCAAATGGCTGGCTGATTTGGTGAAGCAAAGTTTTCTAAAGGAATACCCTGCAGAAGTTATTTACAACACTATTGATAAATTAATTTTTAAACCCACTCCAAGCAATTTCCGCCAAAAATACGGCCTGGAAAATAAAAAAATTATTCTTGGTGTGGCTAGTGTTTGGACTGCTCGCAAAGGCCTTCCGGATTTTCTTAAACTAGCCCAAAAATTAGATGATAATTATAAAATCGTTCTTGTCGGCCTAACAGATAAGCAAATCAAAACTTTACCGCAAAATTGCCTTGGTATCAAACGTACATCTAGTTCGCAGGAACTTGCTGGAATATATACTGCAGCCGATCTTTTCTTTAATCCTACTTACGAGGATAATTACCCCACAGTTAACTTGGAAGCCCAAGCCTGCGGTACCCCCGTTATCACCTATGATACAGGCGGTTCAAATGAAACAATTTATACTCAAAATTCTAAAATTATTTCTGTTGGTGCTTGGGATCAAATTTTGGGAGATATAAAAAATGACTAAATTTGATAATGATTATTTACGTTTTTCTAAATCACAAGATAATAAATTTGTGAAATTTTTGCGTATTATTAAAAATTATGAATTGCGCTATTTGTTTTATTTGAGAAAAGAAGAAAGTTCTAAATCTAAAATTTTTCAAAAAATTTACCATTTTTTAGCATATAATTTAGGTAAACATTATGGCTTGGAAATGGGAAGTAAGTCTTTGGGGGCTGGTGTTAAATTAGCCCATGCCTTTAATATTCATATTAACAAGAGTGCTTTTATAGGAGAAAATGCAACTATCTTTAAAGGTGTAACTGTAGGATCCATTCGTAGAGAGGGGGGAAAAGCTGATTGTCCTAAAATTGGTAAAAGAGTTACAATTTGTGCCAATGCAATGGTATGCGGCAAAATTATTATAGGAGATGACGTCTTAATTGCAGCCAATTCTTTTGTTAATTTTGATGTCCCCGGCAATTCTGTTGTTATAGGTAATCCAGGTGTAATACATAAAAAAATTAATCCCTCAAAGGAATATTTATAGTTTTAAATTATGAAGAAAAAAGATATATTAATTTTAAAAATAATTTTACAGTATAAAATAATTGGTGAGGAAATATGCAAAAAATAGCACATATTTGTTTACTTGGCTCTTTTACTCCTAATGGGACATATCAAGAAAATATACTTTCCAAATATCATGTTAAAAATGGATTGGATGTAACTCTTATTACTTCCAAATGGCAACAAGATGGCAAAGGTAGACATTGTATGCATCCACAAACAGATTATTATGACGAAAATGGTGTTCATATTTTGCGTTTATCTATAAAAGGTAAGGAAAATTTTTATAAACATTTTAAATGGTTTTCAGCACTATATAATACTTTAGAGCAAATTAAACCTGATATTTTGTTTGTTCATGGTTGTCAAATGCTCAATATTTTTACTATTAGATCTTATGCCAAAAAACATCCAAAAGTAAAATTATATATTGATAATCACGCGGATTTTTCTAATAGTGCAAAAAATTGGCTTTCAAAAAATATTTTGCATAAAATATTATGGCGTTTTTGTGCGCATATTATTGAACCTTATACAACTAAATTTTATGGGGTTTTACCCGCAAGGCTAGATTTCCTAAAAAACATTTATAAATTACCTGCTGAAAAATGTGAATTATTAGTTATGGGTGCCGATGATGAAATGGTTCAAAAAGCATCTAATCCGAAAGTTCGCTTTGAAATCCGCAAAAAATATAACATTAAGGAAGATGATTTTTTAATCGTAACGGGTGGAAAAATAAATATATTTAAGAAACAAACTCTTTTACTTATGCAGGCAGTACAAAATATAAAAAATACGAAGGTAAAATTAATTGTATTTGGTTCTGTCTCTCAAGATTTGCAAGAACAAGTAAAACAATTATCCGATGGGCAAAAAGTGCAGTATATCGGTTGGATTAACGGGCAAGATTCTTATAAATATTTTGCTACGGCTGATTTAGTATGTTTCCCTGGTCGTCATTCAGTCTTTTGGGAACAGGTCGTTGGGCAGGGCATTCCTCTATTAGTTAAAGATTGGCCCGGCACTCATCATATAGATATTGGTGGTAATGTTCTCTTTTTAACTAAAGATAGTGTAGAAGAAATTCAACAAAATATTGAATTTCTTCTTAATCATCCGGAACAATATGAAAAGATAAAGCGATGTTCTATGTCAGAAAATCGTGATAAATTTTTCTATCACACAATAGCTAAGAAAGCTATTTTATAAAAGAATTATGTATTATGCGTTAACTTTAATTTTAGGTATTTTTATTTTACT
>JAZKZM010000088.1:0-9905 GCA_045612685.1 Elusimicrobiaceae bacterium | reverse complement strand
TTTTAATACTGTTTTTTTGTTTTTTCAATTACTATTGGTAATTATTTGGAAAATAAATTTTAAATTTAAACATTAGTAAGTTCTGTTATAAACTTAGAGTAATATTTATTTTTTAGAGAGGAAATAAATTATGAAAATAGCAGTCGCTGGCACAGGTTATATCGGTCTTTCACTAACTATAATTTTAGCACAGCATAATGATGTTATTGCCGTTTATCGTGTAATATAAAGGTTATATGCGTGATTTATAAAATAAATTAAAACATAATTATATAGAATAAAATGTCTAGTATTAAAAAAAATCTAACTCTTCAAACTTGTTATCAAATACTTAGTGTATGTTTGCCTTTAATCACGGCACCATATTTGGCACGTGTTTTAGGGCCGGCTCCATTGGGGGTCTTTTCTTATACGTTATCAATAGTTGGTTATTTTACATTTTTTGCTGTTTTAGGGACAGTTAATTACGCTACTCGCACAATTGCTTCTATAAAAGAAGACAAATCTTTAATAAATACTAATTTTTGGAGTATTTTTACACTACAATTTTGTTCTTCATTATTTTGCTCTTTTGCTTACATAGTATATATATTATTCTTCTGTAAAGAGAATCAATGGATTTCTGCTATTCAAGGCCTTATGTTACTGAGCTGTGTAGGGAACATCAGTTGGTTGTTTTTTGGGTTAGAAAATTTTACTGTTACTGTCACTAGAAGTGTAATTATAAAACTTTTAACATTAGTTTGCATTTTACTTTTCGTAAAAAAACCTGGAGACTTGTGGCTTTATACATTAATCATGGCTGGAGGAACGGTTTTAAGTCAAGTTATTTTGTGGTTTAATTTACCTAAATTTATTCATTTTAAGTTTCCTACAAAGAAGGAAATTATAGTACATATAAAACCAAACTTAATGCTATTTTTTCCTTTGCTTGCGGTATCTGTTTATCACTTAATGGATAAAACAATGCTGGGTCTTTTAAGTTCTTATGAACAAACTGGTTTTTATTATAATGCTGATAAATTATTGAATATCCCATTAGCTGTTTTAAGTGGTGTCGGAACGGTTTTATTACCGCGTATGTCCGCTTTAACACAAAGAGATTATAGCGCTGCAAATAATCTGTTTGTACAAATATTTTGTGCGATTGCAGCAATTAGTATAGCTATGGCTATTGGAATAGCTTCTATTGCTAAAGATTTTGTTCCTATTTTCTTTGGTTCTGGATATGAACCTTGTATTTTGCTGATTTATTTATTTGCGCCTGTTTTTATTATTAAAAGTTTTTCACAAATTTCAAGCACTCAATTTTTGATCCCTCGACATCAAGAAACAAAATTAACTTTTGCAATTTGTTTAGGCGCGATATCTAATTTGATTTGTAATATCTTTTTAATTCCTATTTATGGGGCACTTGGGGCAGTAATTGGTACGCTTATTGCAGAATTAGTATCTTGTATATGGCAATATAAGTTTGTTGTTCATATTATTTCATTAAAAAGATCTTTTTATCAAGTAGTTATATATTTGATTTTTGGTTGTATTATGTGGGTAGGAGTAAATGTTATTCATACATATATGCATAATTTAATTTTTGCTATTATATTAGAAATTGTAGTTGGTGCTGTTATATATATTAGTTTATGTGTAATATATTGGCGATTTACAAAGAATCCATTGTTATTGTACTTAAATCAATATTGGTGTAGTATCAAAAAAAGATTTCGGATGTTATTAAAATTTAATTAGGAGAATTTATGGATAAAGAAACTTTGCGTAAAGTGCAGCTCGTACAATTGGAAATTGCTAAAGAAATAAAACGGGTGTGTAAAGAAAATGATATCCGCTATTTCTTAACAGCGGGGACTCTGCTTGGGGCAGTTCGTCATAAAGGTTTTATCCCCTGGGATGATGATTTGGATATTGGTATGTTGCAGGAAGATTATGATAAATTTTGCCAAATTGCACCAAATGCTTTATCAAGCAAATATCAGCTTGTTAATTGGCAAACAGATTCTTATTGTGGCGTGCCAATAGGTAAAGTTTGTAAGAAAGGAACAATTTTTCAAGAAAGTAAAAGTTATAGTGGTAATACAAACGGTATTTATGCCGACATTATAGTTTATCATAATGCTCCTGTGGATTCTAAATCTCAGCAACACTTAATAGATAAATTAAATGTTTTGGAAAGGCTTATTTTAATGAAAAGTCATTACCGCCCTTGGTTAGAAAATGGTAAAATTAATTATAGGAAGCGTTTAATGTATTTGCCTATACAGTTGCTTTCATGTTTTTTCACGCGCAAAGGCCTTATTAACAAGCATATTTCTATTACTCAAGCGCATCCCAAGACAGATTTTTTATATGGTCAGTTAGGACCAAGGCGTGTGCCTATCTTTAAACGCAGTTGGTTTGAAAAAACCCATGAAGTAGTATTTGAAGATACGACTTTTGCCATATTTGACGGAGCAGAAAATTATTTGCGTGCCGGTTATGGCGATTATATGCAACTACCGCCGGAAAAGGAAAGGGAAAACCGCCACCAAGTTTTGGAATTAGATTTTGGAGAAGATAAATAATTATGAGCGCTATTAAGACCTTAACTCCGCAAGAATTTAGAAAGATGCAATTATTACAATTAGATATGCTTGTGGAATTAGATAGAGTTTGCCAAAAACATAGTATCAACTATGTGATTTTTGGCGGGACTTTACTTGGGGCAGTTCGTCATAAAGGTTATATCCCTTGGGATGATGATGCAGATATAGCTATGCTTCGCGAAGATTATGAAAAATTTAAAAAAGTGGCTCACGAATTAGACCCTAAACTTTGTTATTTCCAAGACCATACTACAGACCCTTATTATCGTTGGGGTTATGGCAAATTACGCCGGACCGGAACAACTTATGTCCGCGTAGGGCAAGAACATTTAAAATGTAAAACAGGCGTTTTTGTTGATATTTTTCCTATGGATGATTGTCCAAATAGTATAGTAGGACAAATGCTACAAGATTTCCATTGCTTTTGTTTGCGCAAAATTTTATGGTCTGAAGTAGGTAAAAAAGAATCTAAAGGTTTTATCAAATTGCTTTATTCCATATTATCAAAAATTCCTGTTTCTTTTATTTTTTCGCAATTAAATTGGTATGCTAATTGGAGTAAAAATAATATTAAACGCGGCAAAGTAAGAACCTTATGTTATACTGCTATTGGTAAATTATATTATAAACATCCTTTAAAACAACGTTATGGTATGCCAAAAAAATGGTTTTTAGAAACATCTCAGTATCTATTTGAAGGTAAGAAATTTATGGGGTTAAGCAATTATGATTCTTATTTAAAATTTTGTTTTGGAGATTATATGAAATTGCCACCTGAATCCGCTAGAGTTGTACATGCACCTGTATCAGATTATAAATTTTAGGAATACAAATATGAATATATATTTAAAAAATCTTTCTTTAGAGGATGGAAAAGATATATTTGATATGTTAAAAAGAATAGGAAGTAATGAAAACTCTTTTACTAATCCCGTGCATGATATGAGTTTTGAGCAATTTAAAGAGTGGTTGATTGAGGCCCAGCAGCAAAGCTTGGGGAAGAATCTTCCAAAAGGTTATGTTCGTCAGTCTATTTATTGGTTGATGAAAGATAATACCCCTGTCGGTATAGGCAAAATTAGACATGAATTAACAGAATATTCCCGTAGGAAGGGTGGGAATATTGGGTATGCCATAGATCCTATATATAGAAATCTCGGCTATGGTAAAACTATCTTAAATCAATTAATTAAAAAGGCCAAAGCATTGAATATTACGGAATTTATTTTAACTGTTGATAAGGGAAATATATATTCTAAAAAGATTGTAGAAAAAAATGGCGGAGTTTTATTTAATGAAAATACTGAAAGATGGTATTTTAAATTTTAAACGACTTAACAATATAGGAGAAATATAATGTATTATTTAGATCCAAAAATTAAAGACTTATATCGTATTTTTGACCAAAATGAACGCAAAGATTTTTTGAGGCTTGATTTAAATGAAAATCCAGGTGGCTTACCGGATGATTTGATTAAAAATGTTCTTAGCAAGGTAACACCTCAATTCGTTGCCCAATATCCGGAAACTTTGCATTTTACCGAGGTGTTAGCAAAATATTTACATACAGATATTTCGCACTTGTGTTTAGTTAATGGCTCCGCAGAAGGTATTCGTTATATTATTCAGGCTTTCACAGCACCTAACGGCCGTATTGTAGGGGTTGTGCCTTCTTATTTTATGTTCCAAGTTTATTCAGAAATGTATGGTAGAAATTTTGTTAAAGTTCCTTATAACGAAGATCTGACTATGGATGTAAATAACATCATTAAAACATTAACTGATGATACTCAACTTCTTATTTTGCTTAATCCTAATAATCCTATGGGTAATGTTTATACAGATGAGGAATTTGAACAAATATTAGCTGCAGCACGGGAAAAACAAATTACAATATTGATAGACGAGGCTTATCATTATTTCTATCCAAAAACATTTATGAAATATGCCTTAACGGGAGACCATATTTTTATAACAAGAACTTTTTCCAAATTGTTTTCTATGGCAGGCTGTCGTTTGGGTTATGTAGCAGGCTGGCCGGAAGGTATTAAGATGGTCCAAAAAATGTGTACTCCGCATAACACCAATGCTTTTGCTATGGCTTTTGCAGAAGCAATATTGGAAACACCTAATGTACTAGAAAAGTTAATCACGAATTTTACTGAAGGGCGTAAGTATCTTATAGAAACATTAGATGCTTATGGATATCTGCATAAAGGAGAAGCTGGAAATTTCTTATTCATTAAACCGAAAACAGATGCTCAAACAATTGTCAATAGAATGAAAACAGAAAAGAAAATCTTAATAAAACAATATCCTAATGTTGGAAGTTTTGGTAATTGTTTGAGAGTATCTATTGGTGAAAAGTGCTATATGGAAAGATTTATTAAAGCATTATTGGAATTGGATAAATAATATGAAAAAAGTTATAACCTATGGCACTTATGATTTATTACACTACGGGCATACTCGCTTATTAGAGCGGGCAAAAGCCTTGGGAGATTATTTAATCGTTGCGGTTACTTCAGATGCTTTTGATAAAGCGCGCGGTAAAATAAATGTCCAGCAATCTCTTATGGAAAGAATTGCCGCCGTTCGTGCCACCGGTCTTGCCGATAAAATAATTGTAGAAGAATACGAAGGCCAAAAGATAGATGATATTAAACGCTACGGCGTTGATATTTTTGCCATAGGTTCCGATTGGAAAGGCAAATTTGATTATTTAAACGAATATTGCCAAGTTGTTTATTTGGATAGAACACAAGGTATTTCTTCTTCTGATGTCAGAACAGAAAAACAAAAACTTAAACTAGGTTTAGTAGGAGAAATTCCTTATTGGTCAAAACTCCTTAGAGAAAGTGCCTTTGTAAACGGGTTAGAGATTTCGGCAATTTGCTTGCCTAAAACTCAACAGAATGCTACTTTACCGAATGAGCAATTATTTATTACTCAAGACTATGAAGAAATGCTTAAAGAGGTGGATGCCGTATATATTACCTCTTTACCGCAGTTGCACTATTCACAAATTAAGCAGGCTTTGCTTGTAGGTAAACATGTTTTGTGTGAGGCTCCTATATCTTTAAATACGGCAGAATATGATGAATTAACTGCCTTGGCTCAAGAAAAAAAATTAATTTTAATGCCGGCCCTTAAAACAGCTTATTCAACGGCATATTATAGATTAATTTTGCTAGCCAAAACAGGAAAAATTGGAAAAATAATGTCCGTAGATGCTACTTGCACGAGTCTTCAACAAATTGATGATTCTAATTTTAATAAAGTTTGGAATAGTATTTGTGCTTGGGGACCTACGGCCTTACTCCCTGTGTTTCAGTTGCTTGGCACAAAATATACAAATCATAATATAATAACCCAATTTTTAAATAAAGAAAAGAATTTTGATAATTTTACTAAAATAGATTTTTGCTATCCCGGTGCAGTTGCCTCTATTAAGGTAGGTAAAGGCGTTAAATCAGAGGGGGAACTAATTGTTTCTGGCACTAAAGGTTATATTTTTGTGCCGGCTCCATGGTGGAAAACGGATTATTTTGAAATTCGCTATGAGAACCCTAATGATAACCGCCGTTATTTTTATCAATTAGAAGGCGAAGGTATTCGCTATGAACTTATTAGTTTTGTTCAAGCTATAACTAGCGGAAGACCTTTTACCTATATAGATGCTTCTGTTTCGCGTGCTATGTGTGGTATTATGGAAGATTTTTATAACAATAAATTAATAGAAATAGATTAAATACTTGATTTAAAAATAAGCCTCGTTTAAAACGAGGCTTATTTTTTACATGCTTATTATGCAATAGGTGAATTTTCGGTTAAATTCCAAAACGTAAGTGCTTCTTGCAAGTTAGGAAAGTCCACAAACTCATCTGCTCTTGGGCCTATTGCCTCGTGGCACTCCAAGACATCATATCTCTTGCCTTCTTCTTTGTTTATATACTGCCCTTCTTCATTTGGTATTAAAAGATATTTCATAAACTCTCCTATCTGGTTAAAGTCCACCCTTTATTATCGGGTATAAGGGCTTCTTCTTCAGTCAAATCAGCGGCTCCTGTACAACCTACAACGTTAATAATTTGCCCGCTTGATACCGTCGGTAAGTCATTAAACAGTTGTACTAAAGTACTTCTGTCCATACCTGTATAAGATACATTGATTTGCGGGGCTGTGCCTGTGAAAGGTGCTTCGTTTGACACTGTTAAACCTTTAAGTCCGCCCATAAAGTAAGAACTGTTGCCATTAAAGCCAATTTTAGTTAATTTTGTATTGTTTCTAGTATCTGCTACGGTATCTTCCAAAACTACACAATTTGTTGCGCAACTTTCCATAGTAGTCGCATTGTCGTATTCAAAACCTTTTAATGTTTTTAAAGCCCTGCAATTATTCCAACAATTTGCAAATGTTGAGCAGTTTTTAGAAGAAACATTTATCAACTTTACTTCTTCCAAATTTAAAGCATTTCTAAAAGCTTGATTTGAGGTTGTTATATTCATATTTTTCAGAATAATTTTTTTTATATTGGAATGGTAAAAAGAAGCATCTAAACCGAAATTGCCATTATCTCCGTCAAATATTGGTAAATATTCTAAAGAACTTGTGCTTGGAGCTATCTGTTGTATATTGCTTACTTTTAAGATATTATTTTTTGCAGTAATTGCTTTAAATAAACTTTGCGTAAAAGTATTAATTCTTGCAATACCATATTGTAAATTAATTTTGTTACTTATACTAAAATGTATCCAAAGTAAACCTTGTGCTTCCACTCCACTTGCCGCTATTCTTGCGCAGTGAAAAACCATTATATTTTCACTTTCTGTTTGTGTGTAAATATCAATTATATGCGCTTTTGTTGCGCCTGTGGGTTCGCTTATGGCATAGCCGGGGGTATCGGTATAATCTGTCCAATCAGCCATAGAAAATTGTGCATTGCTTGCATAATCGCCGTAATGCTCTCCGTCAATAGAAACGGAATATCCATCTGTTGCCATTGCAATAAAGCCTATTGGGTAACGGGTGTCAACAAGCAAATAAATGTGTCCGTCTTGTGCGTTTTTTCTAATATCGGGCCAACTTGCGGGTTTGTTCTTCCAATCGTTTTTCCTTTTTTTAACTAAAAGGCTTTGCAAAGCTATACTTTTTTTAGATAAGTGTTTTGGCAAATGTTTTTGCATAAAACACCGCCTTACTGTATAACTACCTTTAAATTTTCCGAGGTTACTCCCGTTAAGTCAACTTTCAGATATAAATCTGCAAAGTTCAAAAATATAATTTTGCCTGCTTCAAGTTCAATTTGTTCGCCGTCTTCATTATACAAGGGGTAAAAGTTTGTTCCGTCTTGCGAAATTGTTAGTTTAGGTGTGCCAGTAAAAGTTCCTGTTGTAAGTATGCTTAAACATCTTGTTAAACCTTGATGTATTGCGACATCTTTTAAATTTATAGTTTTATTTAATGGTGTGGTTTGTGATAAATCTGTAATAATCATAAAAAAAGAGCTCCTGTTTTATGATTTCAGGCAGCTCTCCCGTATCTAATTGTATCAAATTTCGTCTGAGATATCAAGCTTTTTTAAATATTTTTCTTGTTTTATGCGGATTTTCCGATACTTTTTTTATTAAAATTTTTTGTTATAGAACATATATATTGTAGTTCCCTTGCTTTTTATTTCTAATTTTGCTTTTATATCTTATGGCTAGTAAATTATGCCAACAAAAAAGCGCTCCTGCTCGAACAGGAACGCTAGTTACCAAAGGGCCACGTAGGCCACATGTAGCAACATTTTATGGTAAAGATATATTACTATAACTTTTGGCAAGCGTCAAGCCCTCCTTGGTAACAATATTAAAATTGTAAGGAGGTCTTATGACCATCATTAGAAATCAAGAAGATATTTTACAACCCAATTCCTGGGAATATATCGTTGCCCAGGAAGCAAAACTTTCCCCGGAAGAGTTTTCTTCTTCGCAACCTTCCTCTATACAGCAGCAAATAGCGCATGCTTTTATTGAAAGTGTAAGAAAAAAGCCTACTAAATACGGTATAGCAGAGTTTTCCCGCTGTTTGGAAGAGAATAACTACCGCCAAGAACGCTTGCAAGACAAATTGCAAGAAGAATTTGAAGAAGTAGAGCAAGCAGAAAAAGAGGGCCGTGCCAAAGCCGCTACTTTCGGCCGTTGCGGTTAGTCTTGCTATTCTTATAATTGGTATAATATAAATATGGCAAAAAATCATATAAATTTACAAGATAAAACAATCTTAATCATCGGGGCAGCCGGTTTTATCGGTTCCGCTTTGGTTAAGCGCGTTTGTTTGGAAAATCCTCCAGCCCGTATTCTCGGCCTTGATAGCGTTAACGATTATTATGATGTTTCCCTTAAAGAATACTGCTTAAAAGAACTTTCTAAACTACCCAATTTTACCTTTATCAAAGGTAACCTTGCTGATAAAAAACTTATTGATGATATTTTTGCCAAATATCAACCGCAATTGATATAGAGATTTTTATTGTAAGGAGAAATAATTTATGAAAATAGCAATTGCCGGTACAGGTTATGTAGGTCTTTCCCTTGCCACACTTTTGGCCCAACATAATGATGTTATTGCCGTTGATATTGTGCAGGAAAAAGTAGATTTAATAAATAATAAAAAATCTCCTATTGCAGATAAAGAAATAGAAGGTTTTTTAGTAAATAAACCTTTAAAATTAACTGCTACTACTGATGCTAAAAGTGCTTACTCACAAGCCGAGTTTGTTATTATTGCCACTCCTACAAATTATGATCCGGAGCAAAACTATTTTAACACAACCGCTGTGGAAGCGGTTATTGATTTAGTTAAAAAATATAATCCTAAAGCAACAATGGTTATTAAATCAACTATTCCCGTTGGGTATACCAAACATGTTTGCGAAAAGTTTGGGATAAAAAATATTTTGTTTAGCCCGGAGTTCTTGCGTGAGGGCCACGCTTTGTATGATAATTTATATCCTTCCCGTATTGTCGTAGGGACAGATTTAAAAGATAAAGATTTAACTTCAAAAGCCCACACTTTTGCCCAACTTTTACAACAGGGCGCAATCAAAAAAGATATTCCAACTTTGTTTATGGGCTATACCGAGGCCGAGGCCGTCAAACTTTTTGCCAATACTTATCTTGCTTTGCGTGTAAGCTATTTTAACGAGCTTGATACTTATGCAGAAACAAAAGGGCTTGATACACAGGCAATTATTAATGGAGTATGCTTAGATCCGCGTATCGGTACCCATTATAACAATCCATCATTTGGTTATGGCGG
>JAZKZM010000087.1:0-4363 GCA_045612685.1 Elusimicrobiaceae bacterium | reverse complement strand
CCACAGTTGTCTTCCTAAGACCGCTTGGCCTCCGACTTCATTCGCAGAGTAATGAAACGAATGGGATATTTAACCGATACGACAGACACGAACATGGTAATATACAAAGCGAAAGAAATTTGTCCAACTTTCCCTGGAATTATTGACTTCTCTTGTTGGGAAATAGGAAGAAGATTTTGCCGTCCATCTAATCCTAATTGCACAGAATGTCCTGTTAAACAAGAATGTAAAAAAAATATTTAATTACCTCGTCAATCCGAAAAATTTCGGGCCGCTTACATGGCTGCGCACGATCTTTTCCGCTACCGCAGTTAAATTGGGGAAAATCTCACCGTGCCACTCATATTCCTTTTCGCCTTTGACGGTAACTTGATATGTCCGCCCTTTATACGTTTTTGTGAGTATAGTTCCGACGGCTAAAGCATAACGCTTTTTGTGGGCGTGTTCAATATATTTTTCGGGGTTGGTAGCATATCTTTCAAGCCGCGTTATATATTTTTCCGGCAATTTGCAACGCTCCAATTCGCATTGAATTGCATACCATAAAGGGCGCAGTTTGGCTTTTATTCCCTTCACGGAATAAGGGTAAAAAGCACTCCAATAAAACTGCAACTGCTTTGCTGGTAACTTTTTTAGTTCCTCAAAACTTTTTGGAAGGTAACACTTTCTTCTCATATAAAATCTCCTTAATTTTACGGATTTGCAAGACGGTGTTTCCCTGTTTGCAATATGCCCGCGCCAAAATCTCCAAAAACTTGGCGGCTAATAATATCAGTTCCTTCTCGTTAAAATTCCGCCGAGGCCGCCCATGAGGATTACCCGAGCGGCCCTTTACGAATCGCCCTGATGTGGGGGGAAGTTGCAGCGGCTTCATTTGTTAAGCCCAAAGAACACATAACCGCTGATTGGGCGTTTGACGATAGTCATAGCAACGCGCGAAATGCTTTTGAATATTTTGCCTTCATACTCAAAGCCGTTATCCAGCACTTTTACTTCTATAATTTTACCGCGGTAAGTTTTAATTATGATGCTACCCGGCGCTGGCAAACGGCTATCGCGTGCTTTTGTAAGCGATTTTTCAAGTGAAGGTGTTTTTGGGGAAACCACACTTTCCACACGCAAAACAGCCGGTTTTGATTTTATATTTTTAGATGAATTTTTAATTATTTTTTTCATTTTTCTCTCCTTAGAATAGGGCTGATGCCCTGCATATACATTCATGCTTCTTTAGAGAGAAAAGTCAAGTTATTTATAATCAATTAAAAATTGGCGTTTAGATTTTCAAACACTTAACAACTTTTTCATTAGGATAGTAATTTCTTCTTCGGCAAGGCCTAATTTTTCAATATGCTTTTTGCATTCACCAGCAGAGGGCATATTCTTTGCTGTTTGATATATCGTCTGAAATACTTGATATTCGCTCATCAGTTTTTCAGTTTCAAAAGAAAGTTTTGAGGCATTCCTTAAATCTTCTTCCATGCCGCCGATTAAAAATTTATCTTCAGTCGTGTCAAACTCTGCCTTCTCACGCATAAAATCAATATACTCTTGGCATTTGCGAATAAAACCCCAGTATAAAAATTTTTCCAATTTTTGGCACTCAATATATTCTTCTTCCGTCGGCCAAGGTATAGTGCGGCTTTCAAGCAATTTCTTATCAAGCGTTTCTTTTTCTTGAGGGGGTAAATTCAAGTAATTAACCGCCGCATCTACACCTTGCCAATACTCATGTTCACAAGCCAAATCTTTGCAAATACCGCTGATTATCAACTGGTAAACATAATAAGATAAAACGTCAGACAAAAGCAAAGCCGTTCCAAAGGCTTTTTTGCCGCTGATTTGCTTAAACATCGCAGTCAAGTTTAAATTACACTTCATCGGGTTGCAAGGCTGGTTAGATACCAAAATTTTATCGTTATACAAAAAGTCATTTATTTTGTCTTCCGTCAAATATCCTTCTTTTATCAGACGATCAAAAAATTGCTCAGCCTTTTTTCTGTGCCGGCCTTTACCTTGCAAAGTAAATAATAATTTTTGGCTTTGTATATCGCCGCGTAATGCTTTATTGATTAATTGACGGGCAAGCCCTTGCTCATTTGTCATGCGCGAGCCGTCTGTTAAAGTAATGCTGGTATTCAGTTCGCGCTGAATAAAATCAAGTATATCCTGATTATTATACTTCGGGCGGCCTTTGGGATTGCCGCTTTGCCCTTTTTGGAATTGCGTTTTCTTGGGCGGTTTGCCGTAACCTACATCATACTGCTTTGGGGATGATTCTATCTGTGCAGATAGTTCTTTTTCTTCTATCGTCATTTTTGCTCCTTCATCCCTTACTTTTCTTGCGAAAAGCCCACCGCCTTGTATTAAAGCATTTTTTCTAATGATTGTCAAACTTTTCTGTTTTTAACAGAAAATTGACAAAGCAAACGAAAACAGTTATAATATCCTTAACTTAAAAATACGGAGGGGAAAATGCTTTCCGCCAAACAACGCAAAATTTTAGAAATAGTGGCAAAAAACCCACAAATAACCCTGGCTGAACTTGCCAAAGAATTGGGTTTAAAATCAGTCAGCACCGTGCACACGCATATTCAAAATTTAATCAAAGAAAACTTTTTGGAACGCTGGGGCCGCACTTTAATCTGCACAAACCGCGATGTTAATGAATTTACGCCTATTCCGTTTTACGGGTTTGCACAATGCGGGGATAATGATATTTTCGCCGAAGAAAACATTGTGGACTATGTTAATATGCCCACCAAATTTTTGCCGACACCGACGCACGATTTGTTTTTTATCAGGGCAAAAGGCGATTCCATGGAACCGTTTATCAACGACGGCGATTTGCTGATGTTCCGCAAAACGGACGGCACTTTGCCGCCCGTTAACAGCGTTGTTTTATGCAGAAGGGGGGAAGGTTTAAAAATCAAGCGTTTAAGCAAATTTAACGGTGAGAACGGCACGAGTTATCGTTTAGTATCGGACAATAAAGCCAAATATGAGCCATTTCCGGCAGATGAATCTGTTCAAATTTTAGGCAAACTTGTTAAAATGAATTAAAGGAGAATTATGCAAAAAGACTTACAATTTTTACTATACACTACCCCAAGCGAAGATATTAAAATCAACGCAGTTATCAAAGACGAAACCCTTTGGTTAACACAAAAAGCTATGGCTGAGTTGTTTGGCTGCTCAACAGACAATATTTCTTTACATTTAACAAACATATTTTCAGAAGGAGAATTGACATCTGAAGCAACTACCGAGGATTTCTCGGTAGTTCAAAAAGAAGGAATACGTAATGTTAAAAGAACTCTTACTTTTTACAATCTTGATGCTATCATTTCAGTCGGATATCGTGTTAATTCTGCCCGCGCTACACAATTCCGTATTTGGGCTACAAAAGTCTTGAAGGAATATATCCAAAAAGGCTTCGTTTTAGATGATGAACGCTTAAAACAAGGAACAACAGCTTTTGGCAAAGATTATTTCAGAGAATTGTTGGAGCGTGTCCGCTCTATCCGTGCAAGCGAAAGACGCATTTGGCAACAAATTACCGATATTTTTCAAGAATGTAGCATTGACTATGATAAAAATTCTAATATTACCCAAGAATTTTTTGCTACTGTACAAAATAAATTTCACTATGCAATTACCGGCAAAACCGCTGCAGAAATTGTCTTTCACAAGGCAGATAGCACCCAAGAACACATGGGGCTTAAAACATGGTCCGGTGCACCGGATAAACGTATTTTAAAATCGGATGTGAGTATAGCAAAAAATTATCTTACCGAAGACCAAATCCGCCGCTTGGAACGCACCGTAACAGGTTATTTTGATTATATAGAAGATTTAATTGAGCGCGAAAACACTTTTACTATGAAAGAATTTGCCAAAAGTGTAAATGAATTTTTGGCCTTCCGCAAGTATCAAATTTTGCCGAACAAAGGTAAAATTAGCCACGAGCGCGCCAAGAACTTCGCCGAAGCCGAATACGACAAATTTAACAAAACTCAAAAAATAATATCAGACTTTGATAAAAGCGTAAAGAAATTGACTGGCAAAATTTTAAAAAAACAAACATAATTTATGCCAAATGAAAAATATAAATTTATTTTTTTAGATCAAAATATTTATGGTTTTTTATCCGAGCTAGATTCTCATAAAAAACGAGATTACTATGCTAAAATTATTGTCTTTTCACATATTTGCAACACTAATATAAAATTTGTATATAATCTTACTACTATTCAAGAGACATCCCAAATTAAAGGTGATAAAAGAGATTCTTTTATTCATAAACACCTTAATCTTATCAAAAATATTACTCAAGGCAATTACTTAATAAAAAAAGACAATGATT
>JAZKZM010000086.1:0-3270 GCA_045612685.1 Elusimicrobiaceae bacterium | reverse complement strand
TATTATTGCAACGGAAAGCCAAGTTATTGTTGATGAGGCCGCAAAATTCGGTGCAAAAGCAGTTATTACAAGTGATAAATGCCAAAGCGGCACCGATAGAGTTTATGAAGTAGCCCAAAAAACAGAGGCCAAATATATAGTAAATGTGCAGGGTGATGAACCTTTTGTTGCCCCCTCTACAATCAAAAACACTATTGAAAAATTAAAAAATTCCAATGCCGATATTATGACAGCCTGTATGCCTACTTTGGATATTTCTTCCGTATCAAATCCAAACCATGTAAAAGCCGTTTTAAATAAAGACGGCAGGGCTTTATATTTTTCCCGCTCTGTTATACCTTATAAAAGGGAAAATACTACAGAATCTCTAAATGCCCCTTACTATATACATTGCGGCATTTATGCTTTCAAGAGAGCCGCCCTTGAAAAATTTGTTTCCTTGCCAAAAAGCAATCTTGAAAATCTTGAAAAATTAGAACAACTTAGAGCGCTTGAAGCAGGTATGACTATTGAAAGTATCTTAATAGAAAAACTTGGCCCGGCCATTGATACTATTGAAGATTTATATAAAGCAAAAGAATTTGCCAAACAAAACAAATAGGAGTTTAAAAAATGTCAAAGTTTATTTTTGTAACAGGTGGTGTGGTTAGTTCCCTTGGTAAAGGTATTTCAGGTTCAAGTATAGCAAAACTCTTGCAACTTAGAGGTTTTAAAGTCAATATGATTAAGTGCGACCCTTATATCAATGTTGACCCAGGCACGCTTAGCCCTTACCAACACGGCGAAGTCTTTGTTACAGCCGACGGCGCCGAAGCAGACCTTGACCTTGGCACTTATGAACGCTTTATTGATGTGCCGATGACAAAAAGAAATACAAATACCGCAGGTCTTGTTTATCAAGCTGTTATTGAAAGAGAAAGACGCGGCGAATATAACGGCGTAACTGTTCAAGTTATTCCCCACGTTACAAATGAAATTAAACAAAGATTTATCCCCTTTGAAAATGATTTTGATATAACTATTATTGAAATTGGCGGAACGGTCGGTGATATTGAAAGTTTGCCTTTCCTTGAAGCAGCAAGACAATTTAGAACAGAAAAAGGCCGCCAAAATGTAATGACTATTCACGCCACGCTTTTACCTTATATTGCTTCAGCCGACGAGTTAAAAACAAAACCGACACAACACTCCGTAAATAAACTTCGCGAAATCGGTATTGAGCCCGATGTCCTTATTTGCAGAACGGAACACCCGATTTCCCAAAGTATGAAAAATAAACTTTCACTTTTCTGCAGTGTTGAGCCTGAAGCCGTAATAGAAGCTCGCGATGTCCCCTCAATTTATCAATTACCGGAAAAGTTTGAAGAACAAGGTTTAACAGACTTAATTATTAAAAGACTTGACCTTAAACCCAAAACAAAAAATGACGGCAGTTGGTTTAAATTTATTAATAAAGCAACAACTCTTAAAAAGCAAATCACCGTTGCTATAGCAGGTAAATATGCCGAATTACCTGATGCTTATAAATCAGTTGCCGAATCTTTAAGACTTGCGGGTATGTCTAACCAAGTATCCGTAAAAGTTAAATATGTAAATACCCAAAAAGACGATATGAAAGTTGCCTTAAAAGATGTTGCAGCCGTTGTAGTTCCCGGCGGTTTTGGTAAACGCGGAATTTCAGGCAAAATTGAAGCAATTAAATATGCAAGAGAACACAAACTACCTTTCCTCGGTATTTGTCTTGGTATGCAATGTTGTGTTATTGAAACAGCAAGAAACCTTGCCAAACTTCAAGCCGATTCTATTGAATTTGACCCTTCAACCGAAAATCCTGTTATAACTATGATGGAAGAACAAAAACAGGTCAAAAATCTCGGCGGAACAATGCGCCTTGGCAATTATGAAGCAACTATAAAAAAAGGCACACTTGCTTATAAACTTTATAAAACAACTACCATTTTTGAACGCCACCGCCACCGTTACGAATATAATACCGCTTATGTTCCTATGCTTGAAAAATATGGCCTTTTCGTTAGCGCTTGGCATAAAGGCGTCTTGCCGGAAATTGTGGAAAGAAGGGACCACCCCTATTTTATTGCAGGGCAATTCCACCCGGAATTTGCAAGCCGCCCGCAAAAACCGCATCCGCTTTTTGATGGGCTTATAAAAGCAGCAAAAAAATTTAAAAAGGTTAAATAAATATGAAAATAGTTAAAGCAGGCAATATAAAATTCGCAAATAATTTACCGCTGGTTTTTATCGGTGGCACTTGCGTAATTGAATCTAAGGAAAATTATTTAAAAACCGCAAAAAAACTTAAAAGTTTGGTTAAAGATAATTTTGTTTTAAAGGCTTCTTTTGATAAAGCAAACCGCTCTACCATAAATGCTTTTAGAGGCCCAGGTATTGACGAAGGCCTAAATATACTTGAAGAAGCAAAAAAAGCCCTAAAATTGCCTGTTTTAACTGATATTCACGAACCTTGGCAAGCAGCTATTGCCGCCGAAGTGGCAGATATTTTGCAAATACCTGCTTTCTTATGCCGCCAGACAGATTTGCTTGTAGCCGCAGCAAGAACAGGCAAAGTAATAAATATCAAAAAAGGGCAATTTTTAGCCCCGCAAGCAATTATAAATGCCGTTAAAAAAATTGAAGCCTGCGGAAACACCAATATTCTTTTGACAGAAAGAGGAACTTCTTTTGGTTATGGCGATTTAGTTGTTGATATGCGCTCACTTGAAATTATGAAAAGAACAGGTTATCCTGTTATCTTTGATTTAACCCACTCTATGCAAAAACCGACCGGTCTTGAAAAAACCGGCGGAGATAAGAGTTTTGCTATGGCCTTAGCCAGAAGTGCAAGCGCGCTTGGTATTGCAGGCATTTTCTTTGAAGCACACGAAAATCCGGCAAAAGCCTTATCGGACAGCGCAAATTCACTTGATTTTAAAGAAGTTAAAACTATGGTTCAGCAAACACGCGCCATAGATACTTTGGTTAAAAAATGGAAAAAGATTTAATAAAAAAACATTTAAAAACCTTATTTATAATTTATGCAATACTCGGCGTAATGTTTATTGCTGTTTCTTATATTGTTGATAGATTGCCAAACCCTTATCATAAAAGGACTATTTCTTTGGAGGTTACCCCATGGCTCAAGTAAAAAAATATTCAGCACAGGAAATTTTACAAATTGCTAAAAAAGTTTTTCAAGATGAGGCCCACGCCTTAAAAACGACACAGAAAATTTTAAATAATAATTTTTTATAA